>DATJUK010000140.1:0-24325 GCA_035502495.1 Solirubrobacterales bacterium | reverse complement strand
CACTGCCGGGGGGGCGGATCAGAGGATCGGGAGGCGGGACTGGAGGGCGCGTTTCCTCCATTTGCGCGGGTCGTTGGTGCGGAAGCGTTCGACCGCTTCCTGGGCCAGCGCCACGTGGGGGGCGAGTTCGAAGGCCTTGCGGGCGGCGGGGCGGGGGTCCTGGCCGGCGGCGCCCTTGACCAGGGCGAGGCCGTAATACGATTCCCATTCGCCCGGGTCGCGGTCGACCGCCGTTTCCAGCATCTGGATCGCGAGCCGGTGCCGGCCGGTGCGCGAGTCGCAGAAGCCGAGCACCTGGTAGGGCTCGGGCCGCACCGAGAGCACGTGGATCGCGTCGAGCGCTTCGTGCGAGGCGGCGCCGCAGTTGCCCGCCTGCAGATTGCGGACGGCCGAGTTGAGCATCCCCTGGGAGATCGCCACCAGGGCCGGCGAGACGACCAGGACGAGGCAGCCGATGCCGAGCGCGACGCGTGGCATCCGGCCCGGCGCGGTCGGGATCCAGCTCGTGCCCTCGCCCTGGCGGGCGGCGATCGCCAACCCGCCGAGCGAGAAGAAGAAGAACCCGGTGGCCGGCATCTCCCAGTCCCAGTCGACCGCCGCGTGCGCGGCCCAGGCCAGGGCGGCGGCGAAGAGCGCCGCGTAGAGGACCCGGTCGGGCCCGCGGATCCGCCCCGCCAGGCCGACGAAGATGGCGACGATCGCCACGACCAGGAAGATGAGCCCCGGGGCGCCCAGCTCGGCCAGCATCTCGAGGTAGAGCGAGTGGGCGTTGATCACCTTGAATTCGCCGCTGCCTTCCTGCGCCCAGACGCGGGCGAAGGTGCCCGCGCCGGTGCCGTCGAGCGGGTGCTCGCCGAACTTTTCGACCGCCAGTTCCCACTGGGCGAGGCGCCCGTTGCTGTTCAGGTTGGTGAGCCGGTCCTGCAGCGCTTCCGGGTCGACCGGGGCCTTGGTCGCGGTGAAGTCGTGGAATCCCCCACTGATCTTCCGCGGCGCGTCGACGGCGATCCCGGCGACGACGATCACCAGCACCGCGGCGACGGCGAACACGAGCCAGTTCCGCCGTTTGGTCGCCGCCGATATCTCGATCGCGGCGAGCCGCCGGTCGAGCGGCCGCAGGGCGAAGCGCAAGACGCCGGCAGCGACGGCGAGGCCGATCAGCTCCCAGGCCAGCGTCCTGCCTTCGGCGACCCCCGCCGGGCTGCCGTACCTGCCGGTCGACAGCAGGTCGGTGCCGACGCAGAGGAGCACCGCCACCGCGGTCGGCGGCACCACCGCGATCGCCGCCGGGATCAGATCGCGGCGGGCGGCGAGGAGGACGAAGACGACCGCCCCCACCGCCAGCACCCCGATCGAGCCGCGCGAGAAGGTGAAGTAGATGGTGGCGACGAGGATCGGGATCGCCGCCGCCGCGAGCCCCTGGGCGAGCGGATGTTCGTCGCTGCGGGTGGCGATCCCGCCGCACAGCAGGATCGCCACGGCGACGAACAGGCCGAGCGCGTTCCAGTAGGTCAGCGGGTAGCTCAGCCGGTAATTTTCGAGCGAGACCGGGATCGAGTGGATGCCCGGGGTGACCCGCGTGATCAGCGCCATGATCGCCACCGCGGTCATCGTCGCGGCGAGGATCCGCAGCGCCCAGACGAAGCGCTCCCGGGTCCAGCCGATCGAGCCGAACAGGACCAGCGCCAGCCAGTACATGAGGACCCGGTCGAACTCGATCATCGCCTGCGCCGGGGCGTGGGACCAGAGCGAGGAGAGCAGGGTCCAGATCGCGAAGCAGCCGAGCGCCACCGCGGCGCAGACCAGCGCCGGGCCGAAGCCTTCGAACGGCTCCTCGGCGAGGACCAGCCGCAGGGTCAGGGCGATCCCGAGGACCACGGCGACGATCGCCGGGGCGCCGGCGAAGAAGCCGCCGGAGCGGAAGGCGAGGTAGGCGGTCACCGCGGCCGGGCCGCAGACCGCGATCGCGGTGAGGAACGGCGCGACGTAGGAGCGGGACGACCGGGCGGCCGACGCGTCCCCCCGGGTGTCCGGCGAACTCAGCTCCACTGGACCGGGCACCATATTCGCTGCGTGGCGGGTCGAACTATCGGGTCCACGCGGTCTCCTCGGCAGCAACCGCGGCCGTCCTGAGCTGTTCTTTTGGACATCTGTCCATTGCAACGGTCGATGCAGTCGAAAAGCTCTCCGCTGCCGATGCCGAGGGCAACGCTGTGACCAACTCAGGTCGAGTCAATATCGTGCGCTTGGAGAAACAAGGAGATGTTTCTATCCTTGGGTTTCCCGGTTACATACCGATTAGTAGGTAGATCGTGGAGTCTTCGGCTGTAGATCATCCAGAACGCGCTCACGGCGAAGCGCATGGTGAAGCCCTTCCAGGGTCGCTCGCCCTCGGCCCGAAGACGGAGCGCAGCCGCCCCCGCGACCGCGGCGTGGTGCTGGCCAAGATGCTCTTCGTCGGCGATCTCGTCGCCGGCGTGCTGGCCGGGCTCGCCGCCCTGCTGATCCTCGACAACTCGGTCTCCGACACCCCCCTCTTCGTCGTCGTCGTCGCCCTGCTCTGGACGCTGGTGGCGTTCAGCATCGGCCTCTACCGCACCGACCAGCTCTCCTCCTGGGCCTCGGCGGTCTCCGAGGTCCCCCGCGGGATCGTCGCGATCATGCTGCTGACCTGGCCGATCTACGGCCTCGCGGCGCTGATGGGGATCGAGCCCGCGATCGGCACCGCCTTCGTCACCGTCGGCGCGATGGCGGTCTTCTCCGGCACCGCCCGCACCGTCGTCCGCGCGGTGCTGCACCGCAACCCGGCGCTGCGCCAACGGACCCTGATCCTCGGCTCCGGCGTCGTCGCCGGCCAGGTGGTGGCGAAGATCAAGTCCAACGACCAGTTCGGGCTCGACCCGGTGGGCCTGGTCGACAACGTCGTGCACGACATCGGCACCCCCGACCTGCCCCGCTTCGGCGGCTTCTCCGACCTCTCCGAGATCATCCAGATGCAGAGCATCGACCGGGTGATCATCGCCTTCTCCCGGGTCAGCCACGAGGAGCTGCTGGAGGCGATCCGGGCCTGCCGCGACGCCGGCATCGCCGTCGACGTGGTCCCCCGCCTGTTCGAGTTCCTCGACGGGATCCGCTCGCTCGACCAGATCGGCGGCCTGCCGCTGCTCTCGATCAGCGTCCCGGTGCTCGCCCCGGCGATGGTCGCCGCCAAGCGCATGCTCGACATCCTCGGCGCGGCGGCGCTGCTGCTGCTCTTCTCGCCGGTGATGCTGGCGACGGCGATCGCGATCAAGCTCGAGTCGCGCGGCCCGGTCCTCTTCCGCCAGCCCCGCGCCGGCCGCCGGAACAAGAGCTTCAACCTGATCAAGTTCCGCTCGATGTACGTCGACGCGGAGCGGCGCAAGGCGGAGCTCGACGCGATGAACGAAGCCGACGACGGGGTGATGTTCAAGATCCGCGAGGACCCCCGGATCACCAAGGTCGGCCACTTCATCCGCCGCTTCTCGATCGACGAGCTGCCGCAGCTCTTCAACGTCCTGCGCGGCGAGATGAGCCTGGTCGGCCCGCGCCCGCTGATCTTCCGCGAGACCGCCCACCTGGAAGAGCGCTGGCACCTGCGCCGGCTCGAGCTGCGACCCGGGATCACCGGCCCCTGGCAGGTCTACGGCCGCTCCGACAGCCCCTTCCAGGAGATGGTCCGCTTCGACTACCAGTACGTCGCCGGCTGGTCGCTGGCCCGCGACATCGAGCTGCTGCTGGCGACGCTGCCCGCGGTCCTCTCGGGTCGAGGCGCGTATTGAGCCGCGGCCGCGAAGCGCGGCTGCCCCGCATCCTGCATGTCTCGGAGGCGTTCGGCGGCGGCGTCCAGGAGATGGTGACGACGCTGTCGGAGCGGCTCCAGGCGGCCGGCTACCCGGTCGCGATCGCCTACGGCCGGCGGCCGGAGACCCCGGTCGACGTGCGCGAGCGGATCGCCCCCGGGGTCGAGCTCTTCTCGCTCGGCTGGGAACGGCGCACCCTGCCTGAACAGGCGCGCGCCTGCCGCCGCCTGCGCCGGCTGGTCGAGGCCTGGCGGCCCGACGTGGTCCACCTGCACTCCTCCTTCGCCGGCCTCGTCGGCGCGGCGGCGCTCGCGGGCCTCGACCTGCCGAGCGTCTACACCCCGCACGGCTACTCGTTCACGATGGGCGACCAGAGCCCCGCGCGCCGCCGCGCCTTCCGCCTCGCCGAGCGGCTGACCGCGCGCCGGGCGACGGTGGTCGTCACCGTCTCCGAGGCCGAGGCGGCCGCCGCCCGCACGGTGGCCCCGGCGGCCAAGGTGCGGGTGGTGAGGAACGGGATCCCGGAGCTCGACGAGTGCGACTCGGCGGCGCCGCCGGCGCCCCGTCCCGACCCCCCGCGAGTGATCGCGATGGGCCGCGTCACCCCCGCCCACCTGCCGTTCGAGTCGGCCCGCCTGCTCGCCGCCGTCGCCGACCTCGCCGCGGTCGAATGGGTCGGCGGCGCCGGGGCGGGCGAGATCCCGGTCTCGGCGATCACCGACCAGGGCGTGCCGATCAGCGGCTGGGTCGACCGTCCCACGGCGCTGGCGAAGCTCGCCGAGGCGACCGTCCTCCTGCACTGGACCGGCTGGGACGGGCTGCCGCTCTCGGTGCTCGAGGCGATGGCGAGCGACGTGGTCGTGATCGGCCACGACATCCCCGCCGTGCGGGAGATCGTCGGCCCCGGCCAGGTGCGGGCGACCGAGGCCGAAGGCCGCGAGCTGCTGCGCCGCACGCTGACCGAGCCCGGGCTGCGCGAGGAGATGCTGGCCGAGCAGCGCCGGCGGCGGCCCGCCTACGGCGCGGCGCGGATGACGGCGGACTGGCGCGAGCTCTACGACTCCCTCCTCGCGATCCCCGCCGATCGCGCCGCGACGCCGCCCCGCCCCGCCCGTGCAGGAGATGATGCGGCCGCTCATGCCGCGGCCACGCGGGGCCGATAAGGCACCGGTGACCGATCTAGGATTGCGCTGATGGAAGTCCGCGAACTACTTCAACTCTTCTGGCGACGGCGCTGGCTGATCGCGCTCACGGTGATCGCCACCACCGCGATCGCCGCCGTCTTCGCCTTCGCCAGGACCGACGAATACGAATCGGTCTCGACGATCGCCCTGACCCCGACCCAGACCGCCGCCGGGTTCGTCACCCCCGACACCCTCGACGCGCTGCTCGGCACCTACGCCCAGACCGCGCAGTCGGAACTGATGGCGAACGAAGCCGAAGTCGAAACCGGCGAAGAACTCGGCGGCAAGGTGGAAACCGCCACCCACGCCGGAACCGGGATCCTCGAAATCATCGGCGTCGCCGACACGCCGGAAGCGGCGAAGGCGACCTCGACCGCGATCGCGCGTGCCTTCGTCAACTACATCGGCTTCAACAAACTGCTCGAACCCGAAGTCGTCGACCCGGCCAACACGCCGACCGAACCGGCCGGGCCGAGCGATGCGCTGATCATCGCGATCGGGATCATCCTCGGGTTGATCGCCGGGGCGATGCTGGCCTACGCGGTCGAGCAGGTCCGCGGCCGGATCGAACGGGCCTCCGACATCGCCTCGGTGACGCCGCTGCCGATCATCGGCGTGCTGCCGCGGGAGCGCAAGCTGGCCCGCTCCCCCTCGCGCCTGATCTGGGACGACCTCAGCCTCACCGGCCTGCACGAAGGCATCCGCGCGCTGCGCACCAACCTCGAGCTGCTGATGGAAGACGGCACCGCGGTGGTCCAGGTGACCAGCCCGGTGGCCGGCGAGGGCAAGTCCCTGCTGGTCGCCAACCTCGGCGTCGCCCTCGCCCAGATCGGGGTCGAAACGCTGATCGTCGACGCCGACCTGCGCCGGCCCTCCCAGCACGAGATCTTCAACGTCAGCAACGACCTCGGCGTCTCCAACCTGCTGACCGGCGGGGTGGAGACCAAAGTCCGCCGCGCCTCGACCCCCTACGAGAACCTCACCCTGCTGCCGAGCGGCCCGCAGCTGCCGAACTCGACCGAGATGCTGCACGTCCGCGGCCGCTCGCTGATCGAGACGCTGCGCAAGACGGGCGCCTTCGTGCTGGTCGACTCGCCGCCGCTGCTGCCGGTCTCCGACGCCCGCATCCTCGCCGGCCGCGCCGACCACGTGATCCTCACCGTCGCCGCCAACAAGGAGAAGCCGAGCACCCTGCGCAGCGCGATCGAGGCGCTGCAGTTCTCCGGCGCCGCGATCCTCGGCGTCGTCCTCAACCAGGCGATGGAGGACACCCAGGGCTACGACTACTACCGGGCGGTCCCGGCGAAGAAACCGGAGCAGCCGACGATCAACACGCCAGGCTGATGTCCTTCCGCCGCTTCGGAGGCGGTGACATCGTCGCCGTCGCCCTCGTCGTCTCGCTCGCGATGGCCTACGGGGCGGCGCACTCCCCCCTCGTCGCGGTGGGCCTGCTGGTCGCGATCGTCTTCGCCGGCTGGGTGGTGATGCGGCCCGACCTGGTGCTGCTGGTGGTGGTCGCCTGCCTTCCCTGGCAGGACAAGCTGCAGTACCCGAACGCCACCCTGTCGCTGGTCAAGCTCCTCGGCCTGGCCCTGGTCGCCGCCTACTTCCTGCGCGCGGTGCGCCGCAACGACGTGCTCCGGCTGCCGGCCGTGCTCGGCTTCGCCCTCACCTTCGGCCTCGTCGTCGGGTTCGCCCTGATCGCCTCGCCGGAACCGAGCGCCGGCCTGCAGAAGGCGTCCCGCTACGTCTTCTTCATCCTCTTCCTCTTCCTGCTGATCCAGATGATCGACACCCGCGAGCAGGCGGTCCGGCTGCTGCGCGTGCTCGTCGCCTCCTGCGCCGCCGCCTCGCTCTACGGCATCGTCGGCTTCGTCACCGGGACCGTCGAACGGGCCTCGGGGCCGATCGCCGACCCCAACGACTTCGCCTACATGATGGCCGCCGTCATCCCCCTCGCCCTCTTCCTCTGCGTCGAGGACCGCCGCTGGCGGCTCGCCTGGGTGGCCTCGACCCTGCTGCTGCTGGGGGCGACCTTCGCCACCCTCTCGCGCGGCGCCGTGGTCGGCCTCGCGGCGCTCCTCCTGTGGGCGATCGTCACCCGGCGGATCGGCGTCGGCGGCACCCTCGCGGTGGTCGTCGCCTCGGTCCTCGTGATCGCCGCCGCCTTCACCTTCTGGGCCTCGACGGTCGAACAGCGGCTCACCGAGAAGAACCAGATCGCCGCCGCGAACAGCAACTCGCGCGCCGCCTTCTGGGCGGCGGCGGAGGAAATGTGGGAAGCCCACCCGGTCTTCGGGGTAGGGCCCGGACGCTTCCCGATCGAAGCGAAGAACTACGTCAAAAACAGCCCGATCGAACTGGAAAACCCGATCGTCCACAACAGCTACATCGAAATCCTGGTCGAGGCCGGGCCGCTCGCGCTGCTGCTCTTCCTCGGCATGCTCGGCGCCGCCTGGCTGGGCGCGACCCGGGCGGCGCGGCTGGCGCGCTCGCGCCAGGACCGGACGACGATCCGCCTGGCGAGCGCGGCCAAGGGCACCCTGCTGGTCGCGATCGTCTCCGGCTTCTTCCTCTCCGAGCAGATCGCGCCGCCCTTCTGGATCGCCTGCGCCCTGATCGGCAGCGGGGCCCTCTACGTCGCCGGGGAGCGGAAAGAGCGCGTCGGCGGCGAGCGCCCGTGGCCCCAGGCGGTCCTCCCCGGCGCGGCGTGAAGGTCCTGCTGGCGACCTCGCTGCCCGGCGGCGGCCCGCTCGAGCACGCGCTGACCCTGGCGCGGGCGCTGGTCGACGCCGGGGTCGAGGTCGAGGCCTCCTGCGGTGGCTCCGAGCCGGCCGAGCGCTTCGCCGCCGCCGGGGCGACCCCCCACGTCCTGCCGCTCGAGCGGACCTTCGACCCGGCAGGCGCGCGGCGCCTGGCCGAGCTCGCCCGCGGGGTCGACGTCGTCCACGCGCAGGACCGCCGCACCGGCCTCCTCACCCGCCTCTGGCGGCCCGACGGCACGCCCCGCGTCTACACCGTCCACGGGCTGCCCGATCCCTACCTGCCGATCCCGGCCAACGCGGGCCGCCGCCCCGGCCTCCGCAACCAGCTCGCCTACCGCGGCCTCGACGCCGCCCTGGCGCGCCGCTCCGACGCCCTCGTCGTCGCCTCCCGGGCGCTCGCCGAGCAGCTGCGCCGGCGCCTGCGCTTCCCCGCCGGGCGGATGGCGGTGATCCCGAACGGGGTCGAGCCGCTGCCGGCGAGCGCGGGCGGCGACCTGGTCGCCTCGGTCTCGATGCTGGAGCCGGTCAAGGGGCTCGACGCCTTCGTCCGCGCGGCGGCGGAGCTCGGCCGCAGCGCGGCGGCCGCCGGCGCCCGCTTCGCGATCGTCGGCTCCGGCGGGGCGACGGCCGACCTGCGCGAGCTGGCGGCCGGGCTCGGCGCCCCGGTCGAGTTCCCCGGCCACGTCCCGGCGGCGGCGGTCCTGCCGCGACTGCGGGTCTTCGTCCTCACCTCCTGGTTCGAGAACTGCCCGATGGCGCTGCTCGAGGCGATGATGGCCGGGGTGCCGGCGGTGGTCACCGGCGTCGGCGGGGTGCCCGAGATCGTCGCCGACACGGCGCTCGTGGTGCCGCCCGGCGACCCGGGTGCCCTGGCCGCCGCCCTGCGCCGGCTGCTCGAGGATCCCGGCCTCGCCGCCGACCTCGGCGCCCGCGCCCGCACCCGCGCCCTCGCCGCCTTCACCGCCGAGCGCAACGCCCGGAGCCTGGTCGACCTCTACTCCCGGATCGCCTGAGGAGCCGTCGGTGCGCCTCGAGTACGCGATCTCGGAGATGGGCGTCGGCGGCGCCGAGCGGGTGGTCGTCGACCTTGCCCTGGACGCGGTGGCGCGCGGCGACGAGATGCTGCTGCTCGGCGCCCCCGGCCGCAACGACGAGCACCTGGCCGGGACCGCGGTCCGCCGCGTCTCCCTCCCCACCGGCCGCACGCCGCTCGAGGTCTCCCGCGCGATCGGCCGCACCGCGCGGGCGACCCGCGGCTTCGCGCCCGCCCTGATCCACGCCCACAACGTCAGGGTGACCGCGGTGGCCCGCTTCGGCTCGCGCCTCGCCGGCCGCCGCCGGGCGCCGCTCCTGACCACCTACCACGGCGTCCCCCACGAGGAGGTCGACGCGGCGGCCCGCATCCTCCGCCTCGCCGACCTGGTCGCCTGCGTGTCCACCGACCTGATGGAGCAACTGGCGGCCCGCGGCCTGCCGCCCGAGCGGCTGGCGGTGGTCCCCAACGGCGTCCCGGAGCCGGAGCCGACCAGCGCCGCGACGATGCGGGCGCTCGACGCCGAGCTCGGCCTCGACGCCGACGCGCCGGTGGTCAGCGTGGTCGGCCGGCTGGTCGCGCAGAAGGCCCACGACCGCTTTTTGCGCGCCGCCGCGATCGTCCACCGGGCCGTCCCCGCGGCGAGGTTCCTGGTCGTCGGCGACGGTGAGCTGCGGGCGCCCACCGAAGCGCTGGCCGCGCGGCTCGGGCTCGCCGACGCGGTGGTCTTCACCGGCATCCGCGGCGACGCGACGACGATCATCGCCCGCTCCGACCTGCTCGTCTTCTCCTCCGACTGGGAGGGGCTCTCGATCGCCGCGCTGGAGGCGCTGGCCCGCGGCGTGCCGGTCGTCTCGACCGCGGTCGAGGGCACCCGGGAGCTGCTCGGCGAAGGCGCCGGGGTCGTCGTCCCGCACGAGGAGGAGGCGCTGGCGGCGGCGATCGTCGAGTGCCTCGGCGACCCCGCCCGGCGGGCCGAGCTCGGCGCCACCGGGCGCCGGATCCACCGCGAGCGGTTCTCGACCGCCCGGATGGCCGCCGCCTACAGGACCTTGTACGAGCGGCTCTTGGCCGGCTGAGCGGCGCCGCGGACCCGGAAGGTCTTCGAGCGCGCGACGATCCTGCCGCGGCCGTCGTAGCCGACGATCTCGAGGGCGCTGGCGCGGCGCCTCGCGATCCCGCCGACGCGGCTGCGGCGCTTGCGCGTGCTGGCCACCTTCCTGCGGTTCTTGACCACCTGGTAGGAGACCGTGCCGGAGTTCTGCGGCGGCGTCCAGGCCAGCTCGACGCTGTGCTCGCCGACGGTGACGTCGACGGCGATCGGCAGCGGCGCCGGGGACTTCGGGCCGGGCGGGCGGATCGGCGCCGTGGGGGCCGCCGGGGCGGTCGCTTCGGGCGCCGCGGCCGCGGCGCTCCCGGTCAGGATCAGGGCGGAGTGGGCGGGCATCGTCGCCCCGGTCGCGTCTTCCAGGCCGGAGCCGGAGTAGGTGCCGCCGAAGCTGACGCTCTGGGCCGCCGCGGTCGGGTTGACCAGGACCAGGCCGGCTTCGAAGCGGCGCCGGTGCACGCCGTCGGCGTCGGCGGTCTCGGCCCCGGTGGCGGCGCCGATTTCGTATTCGTATTCCGGCAGCCAGGTTTCTTCGGTGTAGTTGGGGGTGAAGGCGTAGGAGGCGGACTCGTCGCCGCCGAGCAGCACCGAGGCGTAGCCGTAGCGGGCGGCCTGGGTCTCGCCGACGGCGCCCTGGGTGAAGCCGATGAAGACCTTGCCCTTGGCGGCGGCGTATTCGGCCTCTTCGACCTGCGCTTCCCACTGGTAGGCGGGCCGATAGCCTTCGCCCGCTCCGCGGCCCCACTTGACGAACATCTCGTCGAGCCCGCCGCTCAGGTAGCCGAGCCAGCGGTTGTAGGTCTGCGGCGCTTCGACCCACTGGGCGAAGTTGGCGATCGCCAGCTTGCCGCGGGCCTGGACCTTGGGGCCGATGTAGGCGAGCGCCGCTTCCATCGCCGCCGCGTAGGAGGCGTCGTTGGGGTACTTCGCCACCTTGGCCGGGTCGTAGGCGTACTTCATGCTGGCGTTGGCGTCGTCGATGAAGACGCCGTCCCAGCCGGCCGATTCGACTTCGCCGATCACGTTTTCGTACCAGCGCTGCTGGTAGGCGGCCGAGCCGACGTCCATCGCCCAGAGCCATTCGTAGGCTTCCGAGGTGAATTTCCTGCCGCCGGTGTTCTTCAGGAACCAGGCTTCGGGAGCTTCGCTCACCCCCACGCCGCTCGCCGAGGTGGCGTCGGACCCGGCGCCGGGGCCGCTGAAGGCGAGGTCCTTGTAGACCAGCACCTTGACGTTCGGGTTGGCGGCCTTCAGTTCGTGCAGCCGCCGCGTTTCCCAGGCCTGCAGGATCACGTAGTTGTCGCGGTGGGGGGTGTATTCGGCGCTCGACGCGGCGCCGTCGAGGGCGGGGACGACGTGTCCCAGCGGGCCGGCGGTCGCCGCGCCGGCGCTCGCGCCGAGGAGCGCGACGAGGGCGCCGAGGGCGAGGGCGAAGCGCAGGGCGAGGACCTTCATCCCCCCCGGGATCGGCGCGCCGAGGCCGCCCCGACAGGGCCATGCAAGCGATTTGGACGAACTTCCCCTGCCCGGCTGGACGTCTGTTGTATGCGTGGTTAGTCTCGGGCGCGTGTGGGGGCCCCGGAGAACGCGATGACGTCCGACGTGATCGTCGTCGGCGCCGGCGCGGCCGGCTCCTGGGCGGCCAAGGAGCTTGCCGAGCGCGGCCTCGAGGTCACCGTGCTCGACGCCGGGCCGCTGGTCGCGGCGCCCGACGGCACCGGGCTGCGGCGGCGGCCGGTCCAGTCGCACTGCTACGCCTGCACCGAGGCGGACGCCCACCTCTTCGTCGACGACCTCGACAACCCCTACGAGGTCGCCCCGGGCACCAGCTTCCGCTGGATCCGCGCCCGCCAGGTAGGCGGCCGGATGCACACCTGGGGCCGCACCTCGCCGCGGATGGAGGACGACGAGTTCAAGGCCGCCTCGGCCGACGGGGTCGGCGCCGACTGGCCGCTCGCGGCCGCCGACCTCGCCCCCGCCTACGCCCGGGTCGAGGAGTTCCTCGACGTGCGCCAGGTTCCCCTGATCGCCGCCGAGCGCGCCCTGCAGGAGGCGATCGAAGCGCGCTGGCCGACCCGCCGGGTCGAGGCGAGCCAGTCGGCCTGCCGGGAACCGCTGCGCCCGCTCCAGGCGGCCCTCGCCACCGGCCGCGTCACCCTGCTCGCCGACACGATCGCGGCGCGGCTGCCGGTCGAGCGCGGTGGCGAGCGCGTCAGCGGGGTCGAGGTCGTCGACCGGCGCAGCGGCGCCCGGGGCGAGCTCCGCGCCCGGGCGGTCGTCCTCTGCGCCTCGGCGCTCGAGTCGACCCGGCTCCTGCTGAACTCGGCCGGCGGCGACCATCCGAATGGGCTGGCGAACTCCTCCGGCGCCCTCGGTCGCCACCTGATGGACCACACCTACGGGATCAACTTCGAGGGCCTCGCCCCCGCCCGCCGGGCGGGGGCGGAAGAGGAGGCCGGCGACGGCGGCATCCTCCCCGGCTTCCGCAACGTGACCGAGCCGATCGCCGACTTCCGCCGCAGCTACGAGGTCGAGTTCGGCGTCCTGCCCGGGACCGGCCGCCGCTCGCGCCTGCGCCGGGAGGTCAGAGACAGCTTCTGGATCGCGGCCTTCGGCGAGATGCTGCCCGACCCCGAGAACCGGGTCGAGGTCGACCCCGACCGGACCGACGCCTGGGGCATCCCCACCCTCCTGGTCACCGCCCGCCACTCCGACAACGAGCGCGCGATGGCCCGTGACCAGATCGCCACCCTGCGCGAGATGTGCGCGGCGGCCGGCTTCGAGATCACCGGCGGCGAAGCCGCCCTCGCCCCGGTCGGCATGGCCTCCCACGAGATGGGCACCGCCCGGATGGGCGCCGACCCCGCGACCTCGGTCCTCAACTCCTGGAACCAGTCCTGGGACGTCCCCAACCTCTTCGTCACCGACGCCGCCTCCTTCACCTCCAACGGCCGCCGCAACCCGACCCTGACGATCATGGCCCTGACCGTCCGCGCCTGCGCCCACCTCGCAGACCAGCTCGAGGACGGCGCTCGCTGAAGGGACGCGCTCACCAGATTTGACCTTCGACCCTCAGTCAGCTTCAGACATCACAGTCCGATGGAAGCCTGGACATCGCGGATCGCCTTCTCGGTGAGGCCTCGCTGGGACGATAACTCTTGAGCGCCCCCTCCTTCGCCTGCTCTGGGACCACACTCACCCTTCATCTCCGCCCACGCGCCTACAGTGGTAACGAATCAAGAACACTAAGGACCGCCGATTCGTCAGGAGTCATACTGGCGAGCACACACGGGACCCTATGACTCCTATCAGGCTGTATCAGCAGACCTGAAGAACGTCCGAGTCCCCGGAAGCAGCAGCAAGCAGATAACAAGCAGGCTGATCAAATCATCGAGCAAAGATATGCCCTTGTTCGCAACACTAAAGGCTAGAAATCCGTCTAACAGGCCAACCGTAGCAATCCACAGCCACCGCACTTCATTGAGCAACAGGCCAGGCCACCTGATCGATTCGGGACAATCTCTACCGTCAAGACCAAAATCGAGAGCCCCACAGTGATGATCCAAACGGCCGGCGGGGTGGTGGTAACTGCGAGCACTGACGCGGAATACGCGAATGCGGGATCGCTGGCCAACGTTGCCGTGACGTCCCTCAGCAGCAAGAGCGTCACGGCCAGCCGCAGAAAGACCGTACCAAGGTAGGTCACCGGAAACCTAGATGGACCCGACACCGAAGTAGCGCCGCATGCTGGGCAGTAGAAGAAGGCATAGGTTCAGCAATCCGGCCGCTAGCCCGAAAATGCTGAACGACTCAGATATCAGGTCCACTGCCAGTACGGATACTGAAATCAGGACGGCCGCAATCCAGACTCCCCGAATGCCCTTCAAAAGGAGATAAAGCCAGACACAGGCTAATAGGAGAACAATGATCAGGCTGACGATTCGGACGCGGCCATCAAGTCCAAGCGACGCCACACCGACTAAAAGTACCCCGCCATAGGCCCAGAGCGACCAAGGGACAGTTTCCCAGGCGATCATGCGGAACACATTACCTATTCTTCCCTTGTCCAGATCAGGGATACGCGATGTAAAAATGACTACTCGGGCGCTAAGGCGAATGGAGTTCGGACCTGTGCGAGATCTGCTCGGACCGCCTGTATGGTTCCCTCGACCTTAGGGAACTCGCGTGTAGTCAGGGGGCGGGGTACCGATCTTCACCCTGCGAGATTCGAAAGCTGGGCGAAAATTTCGTATAAAGTCGCTTGCACGGTCGAAAAGCCCTCTATGCTCCGATCTGTTCAATCAATCTTGGCCGAGAGGACGACGGTGGGGGCGATGGCTTCGACAACTCGAAGGCGGAAACGGCTGAAGACGACCCTGGCGGCAGCGGTCGCCCATCCACTGAGGGCGCGATGCCTCACGATCTTCGCCGAACGGGCCGCGAGTCCGTCGGAGATCGCGCGCGAGCTCCGACTCGACGTGAGCAACGTCGGCTACCACGTGACCGCGCTCGCGGAAGCCAACCTCATCGAACGGGTCAGGAGTCGCCCTGTGCGGGGAGCCACCGAGAACTTCTATCGAGCGATCGAGTTGCCCGTAGTGACGGCAGAGCAGTAACTTGAACGCTCCGACGCCGAACGCCGGACTTTTGCCGAAACCACCCTGTCCCTCTACACGGCGAACGCGGCTCGCTCGCTCGAGGCCGGAACCCTGCTCTCACGCCACGACCATCACCTCACGCGTGTCGCGTTCGACGTCGACGAGGTGGGATGGGACGAACTCGTCGAGGCCTATATGGAGTTGTTCGAGCGGGTCTTCGAGATCCAGGCCGGTGCGACCCGGCGGATGACGAACGACGAGAAGCCGATCCGTGTCGTCAGTTTCCAGTCCCTGTTCGAGATGCCGCGCGGCGAGTTACGGGGCGACGCTGTCCAAGAAGAGCGCCCGAGCTCACCGCGCTCACTCCGCCGGTAGGCGGAGGCCGCCGCTCGTCTCGCTGCCGCGGCGGGCGAGGAGGCGCCGGGCGAGGCCCGGGAAGGCGTAGGTCAGGGCCGCCTTGGCGCGGCTCGGCCAGGGCAGCTCGGCGTCCTCGAGCACCGCCAGCGCGTCGCGGCGCAGGGTCGGGCTGCGGCGCTGGAGGGAGTCGCGCAGCCGGGTGCGGCCCAGCTCGCCGCGGAAGCGCTCGAGCGCGGCGGCGGCGAAGTCATGCTCCTCGGGCGAGAGGGTCTCGTGGGCGAGGGTCTTCTCCAGCACCCGCACCTGGCCTTCCAGCAGCCCCAGCCCCTGGTTGCTGAGGCTGCCGCGGCGCAGGCGGTAGCGGACCAGGGGCTCGGGCACGAGGCCGAACCGCGCCCCGCCGAGGACCAGGCGGATCGCCAGCTCCCAGTCCTCGGCGATCCGGATCGACTCGTCGTAGCCGCCGTAGGCGAGCATCGTCTCGCGCCGCGTCGCCCAGGCGACGCCGACGAAGCAGCGGTCGAGGATCGCCAGGCGCCGGTCCTCGACCGCGTAGCGGAAGTCGGGGCCGAAGTTCCGGCGCACCGGTCGGCCGTCGAGCTCGAAGGTGGCGTCGGTGGTGAGGACGTCGAGGTCGGGGCGCTCGACCAGGGCCGCCGCCATCACCTCGAGCCGGTTCGGCAGGTAGACGTCGTCGGCGTCGAGGTTGACGACGAACTCGGAGCTCGCGGCGGCGATCGCCGCGTTGCGCGCCGCCGCCACGCCGCGGTTCTCCTGGCGGATCACGGTGACGGCGTCGCCGTAGCGGGCGAGGATCGCCGCCGTGCCGTCGGCGGAGCCGTCGTCGCAGACGACGATCTCGGCGGCGGGATAGGTCTGGGCGAGCGCCGAGTCGAGCGCCGCGGCGATCGTCGCCGCCGATTCGTAGGCCGGGACGACGACGCTGAACGTCGGCGGCGCGGCGCGCGGCGCGAGCGGCTCCCGCGGCCGCGGGGCCACGACCTCCACCGGCTCCCGACGCTCAGCCGACATCGGCGAGCACCCGGTCGAGCCGACGGACGAGCGCGCCGGCGTCTTCTTCGAGCGCGGCGACCCGCGGCGTCTCGAAGCGGGGCGCGGCGGTGGTGACCGGCAGCGGCCGGCGGCTGCCGAAGGCCCGCTCGAAGCCGGCCTCGCCGACGATCCGGGCGCTGCGCCGCGACGCGTCGCCGTAGGGAAAGGCGAAGAAGCGCGGCTCGACCCCGGCCAGCTCGGCGACGTCCTCGCGGCCGGCCCGGACCTCGGCCCGCTGGGCGGCGGTCGGCAGGCCCGGCAGCCGCGGATGGCCGCGCGAGTGGGCGCCGAGTTCGACCAGCGGGCCGGCGGCGAAGCGGCGCAGCTCCGCCGCGCTCATCGGCCGGGCGGCGCTCGCGCCGCCGCCGTTGACGCTCGCCTCCCCCCTCCCCGGCGCCGCCCAGGCGCGGAGCGGGTCGAGGGCGGCGTCGACCTGCGCCGGGGGCAGGCCACTGAGCACCGGGTGGACCGCGGTCAGCAGCGCGACCCGGCGCTCCGCGCGGGTGGCGGTGGGCGCGAGGACCCGCCGCCCGGCGAGCGCGACGTCGAGCAGCGCGGGCCGCTCGCCCTCGCCGAGCAGCAGGTCGGTCAGCTCGTCCCACCAGTACGGCCCCTCCTGGCCGACGAAGCCGGTGGCGAGGAAGAGGGTCACCGGCACCCCGCGCCGCTCGACGATCGGCAGCGCGTTGGCGAGGTTGTCGGCGTAGCCGTCGTCGAAGACGACCGCCACCGATCGGTCGGGGATCGCCCCGCCCTCGGCGCCCGCGACCAGCTCGACCAGCGAGCAGAGCCGCATCTCGGCGGCCAGCGCCTCGAGCTGCTGGTCGAAGCGCGCCGGGGTCACCGCGTTGCCCCAGGGATCCTCCCGGGTCTCCGCCACCCGGTGGTAGAGCAGCACCACCCCCCGCCCCCGCCCGGCGGCCCGCCGGGCCCGCCGCCGCTCGACCTTCTCCTCGGCCTCCGTCGCCAGCCGGCGCGCCCGCCGGGCGACCCGCACCGCGAGCGCGCTCACGCCGCCAGCTCCCGGTAGAGCTCCGCCGCCGGCTCGAGCGTCCGGGACCAGCGAAAGTCCTCGGCCAGCTCGCGCGCGGCGGCGGCAAGGCGGCGCGCCCGCGGGCGGTCCTCGAGCAGCTCCGCGGCGCCCGCCGCGATCCCCTCCGGCGTGTCGCGGACCAGCCCGTGGACGCCGTCCTCGAAGCCGATTTCCTCGACCCCGAGGGAGGTGCCGACGATCGGCAGCGCCGCCGCCATCGCCTCGAGGACCTTCAGCCGGGTGCCGCCGCCCGCCCAGAGCGGCACCACGAGCACGTCGGCGGCGGCCAGCTCGGCGCCCAGGTCCTCGACGAAGCCGACCACCTCGACCCCGGGCGTCGCCGCGGCGGCGGCCTTCAGCGCGGCCGCGGCGCCGCCGCCGACCAGCCGCAGGACCGCGTCGGGGCGACGCCGGCGCAGGGCCGGCCATCCCTCACGCAGGAAGCGCGCGAAGCCGAGCTCGTTCGGCTCGTAGTCGAGGCGGCCGAAGAAGAGCACCCGCGCCGGGCCCCCCCGCGCGGCCGGCGGCGCGGCGGCGAAGAACTCGTCGTCGACCCCGTTGGGGCTGAGGACGACGCGCTCGTTCACCGCGCCGAAGGTGCGCCGGTCGTTCTCGGAGACGCAGAGCACCGCGGTCGCGGCGGCGCCGGCGCGGCGCTCGACCGTGCGCATCGCCTGCCACCGGTTCCACTCCCGCAGCCAGTCGACGCTCAGCGGCCGCCGACCTTCGGCCAGCGTGCGCATCAGCTGCGAGTCGACGTTGTGGACGGAGAGGATCCAGGGGACCCCGCGCAGCGCCGTCGCGTAGTAGGCGCTCTGGGTGTGCTCGATCTGGACCAGGGTCGGGGCCGCCGCGACGAGCCCGCGCAGGCGCTCCTCGACCTGCGGCAGGTAGGGGCTCGGCAGCCGCTCCAGCTGCTGCCTCAGGCGCGGGCGCAGGCCGGTCGGCGGCGGGTCGAGCACCTCCACGGTCCAGCCCCGCCCGCGCAGCGCCGCGGCGCCCGCCGGATCGGCCCGGTCGACGGTCAGCAGATGCGGCACCAGCCCCACTCGCTCCGCCGCTTCCAGCAGTCGCATGGTCCGCTTGCGCCCGCCATCGGCGGGGGGCCACGGCACGACCGGGCAGACCGCGACCATACGACGCAATGCCATCGCCTAGAGTCTTTCGCATCCAGCGGTGGTGACGCCTTGCCCGAGCCCTCTTCTCTCGACATCGCCGTGGTCATCCCGACCTACAACCGGCGCGACCTGCTCGAGCAGACCCTGCGCACGGTCTTCGCCCAGTCGGCGCCGCCGGCCGAGGTGATCGTCGTCGACGACGGCTCCGACGACGGCACCGCCGAGCTGCTCGCGGGCCTGCCGGTGACCGTGGTCGAGAACCCGGCAGGAGGCTGGGGGCCCTCGCGGGCCCGCAACGAAGGGCTCGGCCGGGTGCGGAGCCGGCTGGTCGCCTTCCTCGACTCCGACGACCTGCTGCTGCCCCGGGCGCTGGAGCTGCTCGGCTCGGCCCTCGCCGCCGACCGCGCCGCGACCTTCGCCTTCGGCACCTGCCTGCTCGCCCGGCGCGACGCGGGCGGCTGGCAGATCGAAGGCGAGATGACCCCCGAACCCTCCGACCTGCTCGACCCGCTGTCGAGCCTCTACGCGCGCAACTTCGTCCCCTCGGTCGGCACCGTCGTCCGCACGGCGGCCGCCTTCGCGGTCGGCGGTTTCCCCCGGGTCACCACCTTCGCCGAGGACCATTACTTCTGGCTGCTGCTGGCCCGCGACGCCGATCCGGTCTTCGTCCCCGAGCTGATCGGCGTCCACCGCATGCACGCCGGCAACCGCCACTCGCCCGCCAAGGCCGAAGCCGAACTGGAGGCGTTCCTCGCCCTCGCGGTGGAGGACAAGCGCCTCGAAGCCGCCGTCCCCGACCGCCTCGGGGTCAGCCTCGCCGAGTCCCTGGGGCCGGCGGTGAAGGGCGGCGACCTCGCCGGCACCGTCCGTGCACTGCGCGCCAACCTGCTCTCCCGCCCGTACAAGGCTGCGATCCTGCGGCGGGCAGGGCACCACGTCCGCAGCCGGCGCCACCGCGATGCCCAGAGTCGCGCCCGCCGTTCCGAAGATGAACAGCTCACCGCCTGGCTCGCCGATCACTGATCCGGATCCCGTAGCCCCCGACGCGGCCGCGGCGACGACCGGCGGCTCGGTCCTCCGCGGCAGCTTCTGGAACGTCGCCTCGACGATCCTGCCGCAGCTCTTCGTGCTGGTGATGTCGATCGTCGCCGCCCGCTTCCTCGGCCCCGAGGACATGGGCCGACAGAGCTTCATCGCCTTCATCGCGCTCTCCGCCACCTCGCTCTTCGGCGGCGGCATCGCCGCCACCCTGATGCGCTACGTGGGCGAGATGCTGGGCGCCGGGCGGCCCGCCGTCGCCCGTGACCTGGCCGGCTGGGGCTGGCGCCTGGCGACGATCTGGGCGGTGATCGGCACCGCGGTGATGATCGGCACCGGGCTCCTCGGCGCGACCCCGCAGGCGGCCTGGATCCTGGCCGGGATCGGCGCCGGGCTGGGCATCCTGCAGTCGATCCCGAACGCCGTCCTGATCGGGGCGCAGGAGTGGCGCCGCGCCTCGATGGTCGGCCTCGTCACCGGCACGATCGGGGTGCCGCTGGTGATCGGCGTGCTCGCCGCGGGCGGCGGCATCGTCGGCATGTTCGCGGTCGACGTGGCGGTCATCCTCGCCAACCTGATCTGGTCGGGCTCGCTCTCGCGCGGGGTCCTCCAGCGGCTGGCGCGGCGGGGCGAGAAGGACCCCGCGGTGCGCCACGCCGCCAACGTCTACGCGCGCTGGGCGCTGCTCTCGGTCCTGCTCGCGACCGTCGTCTTCAAGCGCTCCGAGTTCTTCTTCCTCAACCACTACGCCTCCGACCAGGACATCGCGATCTACTCGATCTCCTTCGCCGCCGTCTACGCGATCACCACGCTCACCGAATCGCTGGTGCAGACGCTGCTGCCGGCCTTCGCCACGCTGTTCGGCGGCGGCCACGGCGAACGGATCGAATTCGGCTTCGACCGGGCCCAGCGGCTGGTGATGATGAGCGCCCTGCCGCTGACCGCGGCCACCGTCGCGCTCGGGCCGGAAGCGCTGGCGCTGGTCTACGGGCGCCAGTACTCGGAGACCGGCCAGATCATCCAGATCCTCGCGATCGGCATCCCGCTGCTGGCGCTGATGAACCTCGCCCACGCCTTCATGATCGGCCTCGGCAAGGTGAAAACGGTGCTTGCCGTGGACGGGACCGCGGCGGCGGTCAACCTCTCGCTTGCCTTCCTGCTGATCCCCGACCAGCACGCGGTGGGCGCGGCCCTGGCGAACCTGATCAGCCAGTGCCTGGTGGCGGTGATCGTCACCGTCTACGCGCTGCGGGCGATGCCCCACGTGCACCTGCCGGTCCGCACGATCGCCCTCACCGCCATCGCCGCGGCCGCCGGTGGCCTCGCCGCCTACGGCGCGGTCAGCGGGCTCGGCGGCGTGATCGGCGTGCTCGCCGGGCTGCTGGTCGGGATCGTCGCCTTCCTCGCCGTCGGCGGCGTGCTGAAGATCGTCCGCCGCGACGACGCCGGCTGGCTGCTCGCCAGCACCTCCGGGACCCACGTCGCCGGGATCGCGGCGCTGCTCTGCCGCGTCCTCGCGCCGGCGCCGACGGAGGCGCCCCGATGAGCGGGGTCCGCCTCGCGGTCAGCTCCCGCGCCGAGATGATCGGCGGCGCCGAGCACACGCTCGGCACCCTGCTGCGCAACCTCGACGAGCGCTTCTCGGTCTCCCTGGTCACCGCCTCCGCCGAGGTCGCCGATTTCCTCGCCGCCCACCGCCGGCCGCGCCGGGTGACGATCGTGCCGCGGCGCGGCGACCAGGACCCGCGCGCGACCATCCCCCGCCTGCGGGCGGCCTTCGCCAAGGACGCCCCCCACCTCGTCCACGTCAACCGGACCTGGCTCTGGGACCGGCCGGTCGACATCCTCGCCGCGACCATGGTCCGCGGTGCCCGGGTGGTCGTCGTCGAACACACCCAGTCGCTGCCGACCCGCAGCGGGCGCCAGCGCCAGTTCCGCCGCCGGCTCTCGGAGCGGATCGACGCGATCGTCTCCGTCTCCGACGCCGCCGCCCGCGAGGCGGAGCGCCACGTCGGCCTCCCCACCGGGACCGTGCGCACGATCCACAACGGGGTCGAGCCGGCCGAGGCGCTCCCCGCCGGGCGGCCGCTGGGCCGGCCGGTGACGATCGGCGCGGTCGGCCGGCTCTCCTGGGAGAAGGGCTACGAGTACGTGCCGCCGATCCTGCGCGAACTCGGCGGCGAGGCCCGGGCGCTGATCGTCGGCGACGGGCCCGACCGCGAGAAGCTCGCCCGGCTGGCGCTCGCCGAAGGGGTCGCCGAGCGCTTCGAGATGGTCGGCTGGCAGCACGACGTCAGCGACTGGTTCCCCCGCTTCGACGTCCTCCTCGCCCCCTCGCGCTCGGAGGGCTCGCCGCCGCTGGCGGCGCTGCAGGCGATGATGGTCGGCGTGCCGGTGGTCGCCACCGCCGTCGGCGGGATCCCGGAGGCGGTCGACGACCACGAGACCGGGCTCCTCGTCCCGCCCGCCGACACCGAGGCGATGGCGGCCGCCATCGACGAGCTGATCGTCGACGACGGCCTGCGCCGCCGCATCGCGGCGGCCGCCCGGGCGCGGGTCGAGCGCGACTTCGCCGCGCCGACGATGGCGCGGCGATTCGAGGCGCTCTACGCCGAGATCAGTCCGGCTGCGCGGGGTTTTTCCGCGGCACCAGCACCAGCCGCTTGAACTCGGCGACCAGGACGCCATCCTGGTTCAGCACCCGGGTGTGGACCTTGACGATCCCGCGGTCGGGCTTCGAGCGCGACGGCTTCACCTCCAGCACCTCGGTCTCGCAGAACAGCGTGTCGCCGTGGAAGACCGGGTTCGGGTGGCTCAGTTCTTCGGTCGCCAGGTTGGCGATCGCCTTGCCGGAGACGTCGGAGACCGACATGCCGAGGGCGAGCGAGTAGACCAGCGGCCCGACGACGACGTTCTTGCCCTGCTGGGAACCGGCCGCGTAGACGTCGTTGATGTGGAGCGGGTGGTGGTTCATCGTGATCAGGCAGAAGAGGTGGTCGTCGGCCTCGGTCACCGTCTTGGCGGGCCAGTGCTTGTAGACCGCGCCCTCCTCGAACTCCTCGAGGTAGCGGCCGTAGCTGTGCGCGCCGGACGCCTCGCGCGTAGCCTGGTCGGTCGCCAACTCATACGTCTCACTGCTCATTCAGGGATCCCCTTCCGTTTTTGGGCGCCGCGCGGGTGCGCGGGCCTTCAGTGCACTTTGCGCAGGCGGGCGCGCTGCTCTTGTTTTTCGACCACCTGGGTGACCAGCTTCACGACGTTGGAGTCGCCGGTCGCCTTGATGTGGCCGGTCTCGGCCGCCTTGCGATAGCCGGCGAGCGTGCCTTTCTCGGCCAGCTGGTTGAACTGGGGCCGGTCGATTTCGATCAGCACCCGCTCGTCCTGCGCGAGTTCCTTGGTGATCTTCGGACCCGGCAGCTCGACCCGGTAGAGCTGGATGTCGTGTTTGGCCCGCAGCTCGAGGCCGAACACCAGCTTCAGTTTCGCCAGCGCCGGGACTTCCGCCTGGAAGCGCTCCACCGCCGTCTTGATCAGCTCAGCCGTCGAGGCCATCGTGGTCCTCGGGCTCAGATCTTGTTCCGCTGGAGGACCTTTTTGCCGATCACCATGCGCTGGATCTCGGAGGTCCCCTCGCCGATCAGGAGGAGCGGGGCGTCGCGGTAGAGGCGCTCGATCTCGTACTCCTTCGAGTAGCCGTAGCCGCCGTGGATGCGGAAGGAGTCCTCGACGTTTTCCTTGCCCGTCTCCGAGGCGATCAGCTTCGCCATGCCGGCCTCAAGGTCGGAGCGGATGCCGGCGTCCTTCATCCGCGCCGCTTTGCGGGTGACCAGGCGGGCCGCCTCGGTGCGGGTCGCCATGTCGGCGATCTTGAACTGGATCGCCTGGTGCTGGGCGATCGGCTTGCCGAAGGTTTTCCGCTCCTGGCTGTATCGGAGCGCCAGCTCGAGCGCCCGCTGGGCGATGCCGACGCCGCGGGCGGCGACGTTGACGCGGCCGACCTCGAGCGCGTCCATCATCTGGATGAAGCCTTGGCCGACGCCGTCGGGGCCGCCGAGGATGCGGTCGGGCGCGCAGACGTAGCCGTCGTAGACGAGCTCGGTGGACTCGACGCCCTTGTAGCCCATCTTCTTGATCTTCGGCGGCACGTTCAGGCCCTTGAAGTCGCCCTCGCCGATTTCCTTCCAGGGCTCCTTCTCGGTGATGAAGCAGGTCATCCCCTTGTAGGGCGGGTCGGCCTTGGGGTCGGTCTTCATCAAGACGAAGACGACGCTCGAGCCGAGCCCGTTGGTGACCCACATCTTCTGGCCGTTCAGCTCCCAGTTGCCGTCGCCGTCCTCCTTGGCGGTCGCCTTGATGCCCTGGACGTCGGAACCGGTCTCCGGCTCCGACAGCGAGAAGGCGGCGCGGATCTCACCGGTCGCCATCTTCGGCAGGAAGTACTGCTTCTGCTCCTCGGTGCCGAACTTCATCAAGAGGTAGGAGCCGATGAAGTGGGTGTTGACGACGCCGGAGATCGAGATCCAGCCGCGCGAGAGCTCTTCGACGATCATCGCGTAGGTCGTCAGATCGAGGCCCATGCCGCCGTACTCTTCCGGGATCGTCACCCCGAACAGGCCGAGCTCCTTCATCTGCTCGACGATCGGCTCCGGGAAGGTGTCCTCGTGGTCGTAGTGCTCGGCGTTCGGGATGATCTGCTCATCGGCGAACTGCCGGACCATTTCGACGATCGCTTCCTGCTCGTCCGTCATTTCTCGATACGCGGAGGTGTCTACGGCCATGGCTCCCTGCCTGTCGGGGTCTTTTTATGCGGCATACAGAGTATCCGCCCCCCGACCGATACGGCGCCCCGGCTCGAAGCCCGCCAGCCCCCGCATCCCACCCGCCCAGCCCCCGCCGCCGTCGCCGCGGGTGAGTTCGCACTTGTCACCGCTATGCGGTGACAAGTGCGAATTCACGGGAGGTGGGCCGGGTCCGTGGCCGGGGTGGGTGGGGACGGCGCGATTCGTGGCCCGGGTGGGTGGGGACGGTGTGGTCCGTGGCCGGGTCGGTAGGACGGCGCGACCCGTGGCCCTGGCGGCGGGGACGGCGTGGCCTGGGCGGCGGGACGGCGCAATTCGCGACCCGGGCGACGGGACGGCGTGCTCCGGTGCCCCGGCGGCCGGGGACCGGCGTCCCGGGCGTCTCGTGGCGGCCCGGGCAGGCTGTGGCCGCCACGAG
>DATJUK010000139.1:0-12817 GCA_035502495.1 Solirubrobacterales bacterium | reverse complement strand
GTGCGAACGCACCCTCGGGGGCCGCCGCGGGGGGGCTCAAGACGTGACGTCGCCCTCGCACGAGCGTGACGTTCCCGGCGACTTCGTCACGGGCTCGCGACGGTTCCCTCATGAGTTCCGGCCGTGCGCCCCGTGCCCACGCCGTCCCCCTAAGCCCGGCCATCTCGGCGGCGGCCGCAGCCCGCCCGGGTCGCCGCCGAGATGGCCTCGTCCCTCCAACCGTTCCTTGGCGCCCTCTTCCGTCCCCGACCCAGCCCTGGGCAGCGACGAAATCAGCCATCCAGCCGCACCGGCTGACTCCGCTACGGATCAGGCTGCCCGGCGTCTTCCTCGCCCTCGCCTGCCTCGGAACCGCGATAGGCGATCGGGCGGAGCGGCTTCGCCGGGGCGCCGGCGCAGATGTGGCGGGCGGGGAGGTCGCGGGTGACCACCGAGTTGGCGCCGACCACGCACCGCTCCCCCACGCTCACCCCGCTGGTCACGGCGCAGTTGACGCCGAACCAGGTGTTGGACCCGATCTCGACCGGGCCCTTGGAGGTGAAGCCCTGCCAGGTGATCGGCAGGTCGGGGTCGTCGAAGCGGTGCTCGGCGTCGCCGACGAAGCAGCCGTTGGCGAACATCACGTGGTCGCCGATCGCCACCCTGCCTTGGGCGGCGATCATCGTGCCGCGGTTGAGGAAGCAGCCCGCGCCGATCTCGATCTCGGCGTCGGGCGCGAGGGTGAGCCAGCAGCCCGGCTCGAGCAGCGTGCCTTCGCCGATCCGCAGGCGCCCCTCGTCGAGCGCCTCGAGGATCTCGCCCTCGACCGGATAGCGGACGAAGAACCCGCCACGGGCGGCATGGCGGTCGATCCGCAGTCGCCGCGTGAGCCGGTGGTTGCGCTCGTACCAGCGCCGCTTCGCCCACCAGATCCGCCACCCCGTCTGCCCCATCCCCCAAACCGTACCGGGTGTCGATGGGCCGAAAACTCAAGCTCGAGCTTGAGTTTTCGGCCCATCGACGTGGGGTGTCGGGGGACGGACGTAGACTTGCGGCGATGAGTGACCTGCGCGGCGGCATCGACCTCGGCGGCACCAAGATCCAGACGGCGGTGATCGACGCCGAGGGGGCCGTCAAGGGCGAAGCGCGGCGGCCGACGCCTACCGAGGGCACGCCCGCCGACGTCGCGGCGGCGATGGCCGAGGCGCTGAGCGAGGCGGCGAAGGACGCCGGGACCGAGAGCTCCGAGCTCCAAGGCGTCGGGGTCGGCTCCCCCGGCGACGCCGACGAGAAGACGGGCGTCGTCAGCGGCGCCCGCAACCTTCCCGGCTGGGAGGGCAGCTTCCCGCTCGGCGAGACGCTGGAAAAGGAGCTCGGGACGAGCGTGCGGATCGGCAACGACGTCCAGGTCGCCACCGAAGCCGAGTTCCACCTCGGCGCCGGCCAGGGCTACGACAGCCTGATCGGCGTCTTCTGGGGCACTGGGGTCGGCGGCGGGCTGATCCTCGACGGCAAACCCTGGCTCGGGCGCGGCGCGGCCGGGGAGATCGGCCACATGGTGATCAAGCGCGGCGGCGCCAAGTGCCCCTGCGGACGGCGCGGCTGCATGGAGGCCTACGCCGGGCGCAAAGCAATGGAAGACGAGGCCCGCCGGCGCCACGAAGACGGCGACAAGACCGACCTCTTCAAGCTGATGGAGAAGCACGAAAAACCGCGCCTGACCTCGAGTATCTGGGGCCGCGCGATCGACCACGGCGACAAGGTCGCGACCGAGCTGGTCGACCGGGCGGTCGAGGCACTCGGCACCGGCATCGCCTCGGCGGTCAACCTGCTCGACCCGGAGGCGATCATCATCGGCGGCGGGCTCGGCCTGCGCTTCGGCGAGCGCTACATGGACGCCCTGCTGGAGGAGATGCGCAAGCACGTCTTCTTCGAGACGATGCCCGACGTGAAGATGGCCTCGCTGGGCGATCTGGGCGGCGCCGTCGGCGCGTCCCTCCTCGTCTCTCGCTAGCCCCCACCGCCGTGCGTTCGCAGTTCTTCCCGCCTACCGGCTAAAAGTGCGAACGCACCGGGGGTGACTAGGCTCTGCCGCGGGTCTGGCGCTGCTGTTTGGCTACCGCGTCGACGAGGACGGCGAGCAGCAGCACGCCGCCGGTGACCATGTATTTGATCGGCGAGGCGAGGCCGAGCAGGTCCATGCCGTTGGAGATCGAGCCGATCACCAGGGCACCGAGCAGGGCGGTCCAGACCGAGCCGCGACCGCCGAAGAGGCTGGTGCCCGCGATCACCGGCCCGGCGATCGCCAGCAGCAGCAATTCGTTGCCGCCCGAGTTCTGGTTGACGGCGAAGAGCCGTGAGGCCGCCATCACGCCGCCGACGGCGGCCATCGCGCCCGCGATCGAGAAGACCGCCACCCGCACCCCGTTGACCCGGATGCCGGCCCGGCGGGCCGCCTCGTCGTTGCCGCCGACGGCGAAGACGTGGCGACCGAAGGTCGTTTTCTGCACCACGTACTCCATCCCGACCACGAACCCCAGGAGGATCAGCACCGCCAGCGGCACGCCGCGGTCCGAATTGAGGATCGCGACGGCGGCGATGATGATCGCCGAGATGACGACGAAGCGGGCGATCTGCGGCACCGGGTTGTTGTCACCGAGGCCGGCGGCCTGGCGACGGCGGAAGCCGATCGCGAGGATCAGCCCGTAGGCGACGATCACGACCACGGCGATGATCCAGCCGGTCGTCTTCCCGTAGAAGATGTTGGCGAGGCCGGTGATCTTCGGATCGGTGACGTTCAGCGACCCGGTCTTGCCCAGGACCTGGAGCAGCGCTCCCTGCCAGGTCAATAAGCCCGCCAAGGTGACGACGAACGAGGGCACCACGAATTTGCTGAACAGGTACCCCTGGGCGCAGCCGATCGCGGCGCCGACGGCGACCGCGGCGGCGATCGCCAGGTACGGGTTCCAGCCGTGTTTGACGTTCAACACAACCATCACCGCCCCGGCGAGGCCCGACACGGCGCCGACCGAGAGGTCGATCTCACCGAGCAGCAGGACGTAGACGATGCCTACCGAGATCAGCCCGATCGTGGTGATCTGCAGCATCAGGTTGGTCAGGTTCTCGGCCGAGAGGAAGCGGCTTTCCTGGACCTGGAAGATGATCGCGATCAGGACCAGGCCGAGGATCACCCGGACCGAGGAGAGGTCGCCCTGGACCACGCGCCGGAACTGCCGGCGCGGGTTGATCTTGGGCTCTTCCTCGGTCTCGCCCGACTGCGGCGCGGTCGGGGCGGGCGTGGCGCTCATGCTTTCTCCCCCTCGGGGCCGCGGTCGGCGGCTTCGGCTTTGTCCTCGGCGACCTCGGCGCGGGCGCCGGCGTTGTTGCCGAGCCCGGTGATCGCGGCGACGATGTGCTCCTCCGTCACTTCGGTGGAGCTGAAGTCCCCGGCCGGGCGGCCGAGGCGTAGTACGAAGATCCGGTCGGCGACCTCGAAGACGTCGGCCAGGTTGTGGCTGATGACGACGACGCCGAGGTCGCGTTCGCGCAGGCGTTTGATCAGGGCCAGGACCTGTTTGGTCTGCGGCACGCCGAGGGCCGCGGTGGGCTCGTCGAGCATCACGACCTTCGGCTCGCCGAGCAGCGAGCGGGCCACCGCCACCTGCTGGCGCTGACCGCCGGAGAGCGTCCCGACCTCGCTGCGCAGGCTGGGGATCGTCACCGCGAGGTTCGACAGCAGGTCGGCGGCACGGTTCTCCATGTCGACCTCGTCGAGCTGCCGGGTGATCGCCCCGGGGCCGCCGAGCGTCTCCTCGCTGCCGAGGAAGAGGTTGGCGACGACGTCGAGGTTGTCGCAGAGCGCGAGGTCCTGGTAGACGGTGGCGATCCCCAGGTTCGTCGCGTCCTGGGGTTTGCCGATCGACACCGCGTTGCCTTCGAAGCGGATCGTGCCGCTGTCGGGGCTGTTGATCCCGGCGATCGTCTTGACCAGCGTCGACTTGCCGGCGCCGTTGTCGCCGACGAGGCCCACGACCTCGCCGGCGCTGACGGCAAAGTCGACCCGGTCCAACGCGCGGACCGGGCCGAATTGCTTACTGATCCCCTCCAGCTGGAGGAGGGGGGCATCCGGGCTCATGCTCAGCCCGAGATCCCTGCTTCTTTGCAAGCCGCCGCGAAGGCGCCTTCGCACAGTTCCGCCGGGGAGACGAAGTTTTCGGCGATGACCGTGCTCTTGATGTTGTCTTTGGTGACCGGGGTCGAGGTGAAGAGGACCGAGGGAACTTCGGTCTTCCCGTTTTCGACCATCTGCGTTTTTTCCTTGGTCTTGACTTCACCGGTTTCGCCGAGGGAGATCGCCATTTCGGCGGCGGTCTGGGCCTCCGGTTCGATCGGCTTGAAAATGGTCATGAACTGTTCGCCTTTGAGGATGCGCTGCAGCCCCGCGACGGTCGAGTCCTGACCGGTGACCGGCTTTTCTTCCGGATTGATGCCGGCGCCTTTCATCGCCGCGATCGCGCCGCCGCCGGTTTCGTCGTTGGCCGCGTAGATGGCGGCGAAACCGTTCTTGCCGAGCGCGGTGATCGCCTGGTCCGCCTCCTTCTGGGCGTTTTCGGCGGTCCAACCGGGCGTGTCGTATTCCTTGGCGATCTGGACGCCTTCTTTTTCGAACACCTTGTTCGAGCCCGCCTTGAACAGGGCGGCGTTCGGGTCGGCCGGATCGCCGTTGATCTTGATGATCGGGCCCTTCGGTTTGCCGATTTCCTTGAGCTTTTTGACCAGCGTTTCCGCCTGCTGTTCGCCCACCCGTTCGTTGTCGAAGGAGACGTAGGCGGCGACTTCGCTGTTTTCGATCAGGCGGTCGTAGCTGACCGTCGGCACTTCCTGGGCGTGAGCTTTTTCGACGATGACCGCAGCCGCTTTCGAGTCCATCGGGTCGACGACCATCACTTCGGCGCCCTGGGTCAGGGCAGCTTCGCCCTGGCTCGCCTGCTTTTCGGCGTCGCCGCCGGCGTTGAAGTACGAAACTTCACAATTCGGACACTGTTCTTCGACGGCTTTTTCGAAGTCCGGTTTGTCGTTGGTTTCGTAGCGAGGCGTTTCGTTTTCCGGCAGGAGGAGGGCGATCTTCACGCCTTCTCCGCCGCCGCTTTCTTCTCCGCCGCCCCCAGCGGCGGATTCGTTGCCTTCTTCGCTCGTCTTACCGGTACTGCTGCCTCCACCGCCACACCCCGCGACGACCGCGGCGATCGCGACCAAGGCGAAGACCGCGAAAAGGCCTCTCTTCATCCAAGCTGATCGGGGCATCACTCCTCCTTTTATGTCCCCCAAACGTTCCAGCCGACCATACCCCTGCGGCAAGATGGCCATGCGCCGGTGCAGGGGTTTCCCCGAATCGGACAATGGACCCCCGTTTTGGTGGCCCAGATGTCCAACCTGACTACGCAGCTACCGGAATTTTCGCGGCCCGGGATGACTTCGCGGGCTCGACCAGATCGGCGAGAAATCTCCCGGTGTGCGAATCGGGAACGGCGGCGACCTCCTCTGGTGTGCCGACGGCGACGATTTGGCCCCCCATTTCGCCTCCCTCCGGTCCGAGGTCGATCAGCCGATCCGCGGTCTTGATCACGTCGAGGTTGTGCTCGATCACCACCACCGAGTTGCCCTGGTCGACCAGGCGGCCGAGCACGTCGAGCAGCCGCTGGACGTCGGCGAAGTGGAGGCCGGTGGTCGGCTCGTCGAGGATGTAGAGGGTGTCCCCGGTCGCCACTTTGGAGAGCTCGGTGGCGAGCTTGATCCGCTGCGCCTCGCCACCGGAGAGCGTCGTCGCGGGCTGGCCGAGGCGGATGTAGTCGAGCCCGACGTCGTGCAGGGTGCGCAGCCGGCGGGCGATCTTCGGCACGTTCTCGAAGAAGCCGACCGCCTCCTCGACCGACATCGCCAGCACGTCGGCGATGTTCTTGCCTTTGAAGCGGACCTCGAGCGTCTCGCGGTTGTAGCGGGCGCCGTGGCACTGCTCGCAGGGCACGTAGACGTCGGGCAGGAAGTGCATCTCGATCTTGATCTGGCCGTCGCCCTTGCAGACCTCGCAGCGGCCGCCCTTGACGTTGAAGCTGAAGCGCCCCGGCTTGTAGCCACGCGCTCGCGCCTCCTGGGTCTGGGTGAAGATCTGGCGGATGTGGTCGAAGACGCCGGTGTAGGTGGCGGGATTCGACCGCGGCGTGCGGCCGATCGGCGACTGGTCGATGTTGATGATCTTGTCGATCTGCGAGAGGCCGTCGATCCCGTCGTGGGCGCCGGGCCGCAGTTTCGCCTGGTGCAGGCGGTTGGCGACCGAGGGGTAGAGCGTCTCGTTGACCAGCGTCGACTTGCCCGAGCCGGAGACCCCGGTGACGCAGCAGAAGACGCCGAGCGGGATCGTCACGTCGACGTCCTTGAGGTTGTGTTCGCGGGCGCCGCGGACGGCGAGCGCGCCTTTCGGGCGGCGGCGCTCCTTCGGCACCTCGATCTTTTTCTTCCCCGAGAGGTACTGGCCGGTCAGCGAGGCCGGGTCCCTGGCGACCTTCTTCGGCGTGCCCGCGGCGATGATGTGGCCGCCGTGCTCGCCCGCGCCGGGGCCGAGGTCGACCAGGTGGTCGGCGGCCATCATCGTGCCCTCGTCGTGCTCGACCACGATCACCGTGTTGCCGAGGTCGCGCAGGCGGTCGAGCGTCGCGATCAGCTTCTCGTTGTCGCGCTGGTGGAGGCCGATCGAGGGCTCGTCGAGCACGTACATCACGCCGACCAGGCTGGAGCCGATCTGGGTCGCCAGGCGGATCCGCTGCGCCTCGCCGCCGGACAGCGTGCGGGCGGTGCGGGCCATCGAGAGGTAGCCGATGCCGACGTTGTCGAGGAAGGTGAGGCGTTCGGTCACCTCGCGCACGATCAGCCGCGCGATCGAGCGCTCGGTCTCGCTCAGCTCCAGCGTCTCGATCCACTCCTTGGCGCGGCGCGCGGAGAGGTCGCAGTATTCGGCGATGCTGAGCCCGCCGACCTTCACCGCGAGGCTCTCCGGCCGCAGCCGGGCGCCGTCGCAGGCCGGGCACGGCTGCTCGGCCATGTAGCCCTCGATCCGTTCCCGGTTGGTCTCCGAGTCGGTCTCTTCGTAGCGCCGCTCCAGGTTGTTGACGATCCCCTCGAAGCGCACCTTGTAGGAGCGCCGGCGGCCGAAGCGGTTGGTGTAGGTCACCTGGTGGCGCTCGTCGCCGGTGCCGTAGAGGAAGATCTCTTTCTCGCTCTTCTTCAGCTTCGACCAGGGCTTGTCGACGTCGACGCCGGAGGACTCGGCGACCGAGGCGATCAGCCGTCGCCAGTAGGCGGTGACGCCGCGGTTCCACGGCTGCAGGGCGCCCTCGGCCAGCGACAGGGTCGGGTCGGGGACGACCAGTTCGGGGTCGATCACCTTCTGGAAGCCGAGCCCGTGACAGCGGTCGCAGGCGCCGTGGGGCGAGTTGAAGGAGAAGATCCGCGGCTCCAGCTCCGGGATCGAGGTGCCGCAGTTGAGGCAGGCGAACTGCTCGGAGAAGAGCAGCTTCGGCTCGTCGGAATCGACGAACTCGACTTCGATCAGACCGGCGGCGAGGCCCGCCGCGGCCTCCACCGACTCCGAGAGGCGGCGCCGCAGCTCCGGTTTCATCACCAGCCGGTCGACCACGATCGAGATGTCGTGTTTGAACTTTTTGTCGAGGACGATGTCCTCGTCGAGGCGGCGCAGCTCGCCGTTGACCTCGGCCCGCGAGTAGCCCTCGAGCCGCATCTGCTCGAGCAATTTCCCGTATTCGCCTTTGCGCCCGCGGACGACCGGCGCCATCACCATGAATTTCCTGCCGTCCTCGATCGTCATCAGCCGGTCGACGATCTGCTCCTGGGTCTGGCCGGTGATCTCCTCGCCGCACTCGGGGCAGAACGGGTGGCCGATGCGGGCCCAGAGCAGCCGCAGGTAGTCGTAGATCTCGGTCACCGTGCCGACGGTCGAGCGCGGGTTGCGCGAGGTCGTCTTCTGGTCGATCGAGATCGCCGGCGAGAGGCCCTCGATCGAGTCGACGTCGGGCTTCTCCATCAGGCCGAGGAACTGGCGCGCGTAGGAGGACAGCGACTCGACGTAGCGGCGCTGGCCCTCGGCGTAGATCGTGTCGAAGGCGAGGCTCGACTTGCCCGAGCCGGAGAGCCCGGTGATCACGATCAGCGCGTCCCGAGGGAGCTCTAGCGAGACGTCCTTGAGGTTGTGCTCCCGGGCGCCGGAGATGACGATCTTGTCTGAGGCAGGCACGCATAACGAGTCTACCCAAGCGAACAGATGTTCCCCCTCCCTTCGCCGTACCCTCACCGCCCGCCCCCCAAGGTGCGTTCGCAGTTTTCCCCGTTATGCGGGGAAAACTGCGAACGCAACGGGCGGATCGGCCTTCGAGGGGGGAGAACTCGGCGGCCGTTCGCACTTATCCCCGGTATGCGAGGAGAAGTGCGAACGCATCAGGCGATGGCGCGGCTGGCGGGGCGGCAGTTCGGCGTCGTCACGCGCGAGCAACTTAATGGGCTCGGGTATTCCGATGCCGCGATCGGCCGCGCCGTCGAGGCAGGGCGACTGCACGCCTGGCATCGGAGCGTCTTCGCGGTGGGACACAGACGACTGAGTCCGCACGCTCTCTGCATGGCGGCGGTCCTCTTTCGCGGCGACGGGGCGCTGGTCAGCTACCAATCCGCGGTCTGGCTCTGGGGGCTGGAGCCCAAGCTGCAGATCCCGGTCCACGTCAGCGTCCCCTGGCGCGGCCACGCGCAGGGCGCGATCGCCCTTCACCACTGCCCCGCCCTCCGCGACGAGGACGCGACCGAAATCGAGCATCTGCCGGTGACCTCGGTGCCCCGGACGCTCCTCGACTTCGCCTCGACCGCCAGGACCCGCCGGCTGGAGCGGGCCATCGACCAGGCGGACCGACTCGACCTGCTCGACGCCGCCGCCGTCAACCTGATCACCGAAGAGGTCCGCGGGCACCGCGGCAGCAAGCCGCTGCGCCGGGCGATGGTCATCTACCACGAGAAGGGCTTCACCCGGTCCGGCGGCGAGAAGCGCCTGCTGGCGGCGCTGGCCGACGCGGGGATCGCCCGGCCGCTGGTCAACAACCACGTCGAAGGCTACGAGCTCGACTTCTACTGGGAGCGCGAGCGGTTCGCGGTCGAACTCGACAGCTGGGAGCACCACCGCTCGCGCCGTTCCTTCGAGAAGGACCCCGAACGCCAGGAGGACGTGGCGATGGCCGGGATCGAGATGATCCGGATCACCGGCAGTCGCCTGAAGCGAGAACCGGGGACGGTGGCCCGGCGCATCGGCGAACACCTGGAACGCCGCCGTCGAGACCGCACCACCTGATGCGTTCGCAGAAATGCCCGGATAGCGGTGAGAAGTGCGAACGCACCGGGGGCGGCCGGGTCAGAGGGCGGCGGAGAGCTTGCGGCGGTAGGTGCGGGCTTCGGGGTCGGCGGGGTCGAGGTCGGCGAGGAGGCCGATCACGGCGCGGCGGATCAGGTCGCGGCGGGTGGCGGGGTCGAGTGAGGCGGTGCGCGCCTCCGGGGCGGCACCGGTTGCGGCGTCACCGCCGCCGGCGGCCGGCTCGGCTCCGTCCGGGGCCGACAAGGCCTCCAGGAGGGCATCGAGGGCCGCGGTGCGGTCGCCCGCATCGAGGGCGGTCCAGGCATCGGAGGCGACGCCGGCCTCCGACAGCCTCACCCGGGCGGCGATGCCGGCGGCGGCGAAGTCGTCGGGGAAGCCCTCGACCGCCGCCAGGGCCTCGACCCCCGCCCCGCGCGCCAGCCGCGCCTTGGCCAGCGCCACCGCGATGTCGGCGCGGCGCGGCTCCAGTTCGTGGGCCTCGCGCAGGGAGAGCTCGTCGCCCGCCGCCAGCAGCTCGTCGGCCCGCGAGGGCGCCAGGCCGTCGAAGAACGCTTCGACCTCGGCGGGCGGCACGGCACCGACGAATTCGTCGACGACCTCACCGTCGCGGAAGGCCTTGACAGCCGGGATCCCCTGGATCTCGTAGCGCGCCGCCAGCGCCTGGTTGGCGTCGGTGTCCACCTTGGCCAGGACGACCTCGCCGTCACGCTTGCTCTCCGCGGCCTCCAGCGCCGGGCCCAGCTGGCGGCACGGCCCGCACCACTCGGCCCAGAAGTCGACCACGACCGGCACTTCCTTGGAGCGCTCGATCACGTCGCGCTGGAAATCGGCTTCGGCGGTGTCGATCGGCATCAGGCCCCCGCGGTCATGCCCTCGAGGTCACGGCGCAGCTCACGCAGCTCGTCACGGATGCGGCCCGCCTCCTCGAAGCGCAGGTCGTCGGCCGCGGCCAGCATCTCCTCCTCCAGCGCCACGATCGTCTTCTCCAGCTCCTCCGGGCTGTCGAAGCGCTCGGCGGCCTTGCGGCGGCGCCGGGCCGGGGCCCGGTCTTCCATCGCCAGCAGCTCCGACATCTCCGAGATCCCCTTGCGCACCGTCGTCGGCGTGATCCCGTGCTCCTCGTTGTAGGCGATCTGGATCGCCCGCCGGCGGTCGGTCTCGCGCATCGCCGCGCGCATCGCGTCGGTCTCCTTGTCGGCGTACATCAGCACCCGGCCGTTGACGTTGCGAGCGGCGCGGCCGATCGTCTGCACGAGGCTGGTCTCGCCGCGCAGGAAGCCCTCCTTGTCGGCGTCGAGGATCGCGACCAGGGAGACCTCGGGCAGGTCGAGCCCCTCGCGCAGCAGGTTCACCCCGACCAGCACGTCGTACTCGCCCAGCCGTAGGTCGCGGACGATCTGGATCCGTTCGAGCGTGTCGATCTCGGAATGCAGGTAGCGGACCTTCACCCCGTACTCGAGCAGGTAGGCGGTCAGGTCCTCGGCCATCTTCTTGGTCAGCGTCGTGACCAGGATGCGCTCACCGTTCTCGGCGACCTTCTTCGCCTCGTTCATCAGGTCGTCGATCTGGTTGCGGGTCGCGCGCAGCTCGATCTCCGGGTCGACGATCCCGGTCGGGCGCACGATCTGCTCCACGGTCCGCGACGATTCCGCTTTCTCGAACGGGCCCGGCGTCGCCGACACCATCACCAGTTGCTTCACCCGGTCGAGGAACTCGTCGAATTTCAGCGGCCGGTTGTCGATCGCCGAGGGCAGGCGGAAGCCGAAGTCGACCAGGGTCTGCTTGCGCGAGCGGTCGCCCTCGTACATGCCGCCGATCTGCGGCACGGTCTGGTGGCTCTCGTCGATGAAGCAGACGAAATCGTCGGGAAAGTAGTCGATCAGGGTGTGCGGCGGCGTCCCCGGTTCGCGGCCGTCGAGGATCCGCGAGTAGTTCTCGATCCCCGAGGTGAAGCCGAGCTCTTTGATCATCTCGAGGTCGTAGGAGGTGCGCTGCCGCAGGCGGTGGGCCTCCAGCTGTTTGCCTTCGTTCTCGAGTTCGGCCGTCCGCGTTTCCAGTTCCGCGCGGATCTCCTCCACCGCGCGCTCGACCGTCTCGTCTTTCGTCACGTAGTGCGAGGCGGGCCAGACCGAGACGTGGTCGATCTCGTCGATCACCTCGCCGGTCAGCGGGTCGAAGTGCTGGATCCCCTCGATCTCGTCGCCGAAGAGGGCGATCCGGTAGGCGGTCTCGGCGTAGGAGGGCATGATCTCGAGCACCTCGCCGCGCACCCGGAAGGCGCCGCGGCCGAGCACCGAGTCGTTGCGCTGGTACTGCATCTTGACCAGCTTGCGCAGCACTTCGTCACGGTCGATCTCCTTGCCGACCTGGAAGAGCTGCATTTTTTCGTTGTAGACCTGGGGCGAGCCGATCCCGTAGATGCAGGAGACCGAGGCGACGATGATCACGTCGCGGCGGGCGAAGAGCGAGGCCGTCGCGGCGTGGCGGAGGCGGTCGATCTCGTCGTTGATCGAGCTGTCCTTCTCGATGTAGAGATCCTGCGCCGGGACGTAGGCCTCGGGCTGGTAGTAGTCGTAGTAGGAGACGAAGTAGTTGACCTCGTTCTCAGGGAAGAACTCGCGGAACTCGTTGCAGAGCTGCGCGGCGAGCGTCTTGTTGTGCGCGATCACGAGCGCCGGCCGCTGCACCTCCGCGATCACCCCGGCCATCGTGAACGTCTTGCCGGTGCCGGTGGCCCCGAGCAGGGTCTGGAAGCGCTCCCCCGCGCCCAGCCCCTCGGCCAGCCCCGCGATCGCCTTCGGTTGGTCCGCGGTGGGGATGTAGGCGGAGTTCAGCTTGAAATCGGGCACGAAACCAAGATAGCGACCCCGATCGCGCGGCCCACCACGCCACACCGGCCCTCCCCAACCTCTGAGTTCGCACTTATCACCGCTATGCGGTGATAAGTGCGAACTCAAGGGGGCGGGGGTGGCTGGGGCGTGGCAGACTCTCGGCCGATGAGACACTCACGGGCGGCTTTGGCCGCGTTCTTCTCGCTCGCCGGGGTTCTGCACTTCGTACGGCCGCGGCCGTACGAAGCGATCGTGCCGCCGCCGTTCCCGAAACGGGAGTCGGTGGCGATCTCCGGGGTCGCCGAGGTGGTCGGCGGGATCGCCGTCCTCCACCCCGTCACCCGCCGCGCCGGGCGCTGGTGGCTGCTCGCGCTGCTGCTCGCCGTCTTCCCGGCCAACGTCTGGATGGCGGTGAGCCCGGAGAAGGTCCCCGGCGCCGGGAAGATCCCACGCTGGGCGCTCTGGGCCCGCCTGCCGCTACAGCCGCTGGCGATGCTCTGGGTCTGGCGCGCCACCGAACGCTGAACCCCCGCCCCCCAGGTGAGTTCGCAGAAATCACCGTTATCCGGTGATTTCTGCGAACTCA
>DATJUK010000138.1:0-9266 GCA_035502495.1 Solirubrobacterales bacterium | reverse complement strand
GCAGTAATCGCCGCTATGCGGCGATTACTGCGAACGCACCGGGGGAGGCGCCGGGGGTGGGGCGCCGACGGCGTGGGCGCCGCCGTCGACGTGGAGGATTTCGCCGGTGGTCGCACGGCTGAGGTCCGAGAGCAGGAAGAGCGCCGCGTCGGCGACCTGGGTCGCGTCGTGGGGGTCCCAGCCGAGTGGGGCGGCGTCGCCCCAGAGGCTCTCCAGGTCGGCGAAGCCGGAGATCCCGGAGGCGGCGGCGGTGTGGACCGGGCCGGCCGAGATCAGGTTGGCGCGGATCCCCCGCGGCCCGAGGTCCTTGGCCAGGTAGCGGTTGACCGACTCGAGCGCCGCCTTGGCCACGCCCATCCAGTCGTAGGAGGGCCAGGCGACCGAGGCGTCGAAGTCGAGGCCGACCAGCGCGCCGCCGCCGTCCATCAGCGGCGCCACGCACTCGGCCAGGGCCTTGTAGGAGTAGGCGCTGGTCTCGAAGGCGACCTTGGCGCTCTCCCGCGGCGTCGCCATGAACTCGCCGCCGATCGCGTCGCCGGGGGCGAAGGCGATCGCGTGGACCGCCCCGTCGACGGTCCCCCAGCGCTCCTTCAGCTCGCCGGTCAACGCCGCGACGTCGGCGTCGGAGTTGACGTCCAGCTCCAGCACCTCCGGTGCCGGGTCGAGCCGCGCCGCCGCGCGCTCGGTCATCCGCTTCACCCGGCCGAAGCTGGTCAGCAGCACCTCCGCCCCCTGCGCCTGCGCCCGCTCGGCGATCGCGAAGGCGATGCTGTGGCGGTTGACGATGCCGGTGACGAGGATCTTCTTTCCCTCGAGGATCACGCTTCTCCCTCTCCCTCCATCTCGAACTCGATGCCGAAGTGCTGGTGCAGGGCGATCGCCGCCTGCTCGGCGACGAACCGGTGCCCGCCGCTCGACGGGTGCAGCCCGTCGGCGGAGAAGGTATCCGGATCGCGCAGGGCCTCGTGGCCCGCGATCGGCAGGCAGAGGATGTCGTGGCGGGCGGCGGCGGCCCGGGTGACCTCGTTCAGCTCCGTCGTCGCCTCGATCAGGCGCCGTTCGGTGCGCGGCCGCATCTCCATGAAGTGCCAGCTCTCCGGCGCCGTGGCGGTGACCAGCGCCGCCTCGCCGGTGCCCTCGCGCAGCCGGCGGAAGATCTCCTCGATCCGCTCGGCGTAGCCCGCCACGTCGGGCCGCGTCGCCAGCAGCACGTCGTTGGCGCCGCAGATGACGCTGACGAAGTCGGGCTCCAGCGCCAGCGCCGGCCCCACCTGCGCGGCGAGCACTTCGGCGCTGGTCGCCCCGTCGACGGCGAAGTTCGCGTAGCGCAGCCCCGGGTTCACCCGCCGCATCCCGGCGGCCAGCAGGTCGGCCCAGCGCTCGGCGTCGATCGAGTCGCGCCCCGCGGTGAAGCTGTCGCCAAGCGCCGCGTAGGCGCGGACGACGCGACGACTCAACGGCCCCTCAGGGAGCGCAGCGCCCAGGCGAGGCTCTCGCGGCTGGCCTCGGGGGCGATCACCTCGTCGACCCAGCCGCTGGCGGCGGCCGCGGGGGCGGTCAGGTGCTCGGCCGCGTAGGCCTCGGCGAGCTCGTCGCGGGAGACCGTCTCGTCTTCGCGCAGCCGCCGGCCGTGGACGATGCCGACCGCCTGGCGCGCGGCCATGATCCCGATCTGCGCGCCGGGCCAGGAGAAGACGACGTCGGCCCCGAGGTCTTTGGAGTTCATCGTGATCGCGGCGCCGCCGAAGGCCTTGCGCAGGACCAGGGTCACCTTCGGCACCGAAGCGCCGGCGAAGGCGCGCAGCAGCGAGGCGCCGTGGCGGATCACCCCGGCCTCCTCCTGCGCCTTCCCGGGCAGGAAGCCGGGGGTGTCGACGAAGACGACCAGCGGCAGGCCGAAGCGGTTGCAGTCCTCGACGAAGAGCGCCGCCTTCTCCGAGGCGGCGGCGTCGATCACGCCGCCGAGCCGGCGCGGCTGGTTGGCGATCAGGCCGACCGGGCGGCCCTCCAGCCGGGCGAAGGCGGTGACCATGTTGGGCGCCCATTTCGCCCAGATCTCCTGCAGGCTGCCGCCGTCGAGCACCGCGTCGGCGACGTCGCGGACGTCGTAGACCTTGCGCTGCTCGGCGGGCACGACGGCGCCCGGGTCGGCGCCGTCGGGATCGACGACCAGGTGCGGATGCGCGGTGCCGCCGATCCGCTGCGGCAGCAGGCTCAGCAGGTGGCGGGTCTGGACCACGGCGGCCGCGGCGTCGTCGGCGATGATGTGGGCGACGCCGTTGCGGCCGTGGACCTTGGGACCGCCGAGCTCCTCCATCGAGATCTCCTCGCCCATCGCCTCGGCGACCACCTTCGGCCCGGTGAGGAACATGCGCGAGTCCTTGGTCATCACGACGAAGTCGGTGAGCGCGGGCGAGTAGGCGCCGCCGCCGGCCGAGACGCCGGAGAGGATCGAGATCTGCGGCACCTTGCGGGAGAGCTCGACGCTGGCGCGGAAGATGCGGCCGTAGCCGGCGAGGGCGGCGTGGCCCTCCTGCAGGCGGGCGCCACCGGAGCGGACGAAGCCGACCACCGGCGCGCCCGCGTCGCCCGCCATCCGCATCGTGCGGACGATCGTGTCGGCGTGGACTTCGCCGAGGCTGCCGCCGAGGAAGGCCGGGTCCTGGGCGTAGCAGAAGACCGGCCGGCCGTCGACTTCCCCGGCCCCGGCGGCGACCCCGTCGCCGGGCATCGCCCGCTCGCCGAGGCGCATGCTCGACACGCCGCTGCGCAGCGGGTGGAAGCTGCCCGGGTCGCAGAGCATCTGCAACTGCCCGAGCGGCGTGTCGGCGGGAGCGGGAGGCGGGGCTTTGACGGCGGCGGCCATGGCTGGGTCGGTGGATCCTGCGGGGGGCTCAGTCGGCGCTGAGGACGAGGACGGCGTTGTGGCCGCCGAAGCCGAACGAGTTGGAGATCGCGACGACGGGACCGTCTCCGTTGACAATGGGTTTAGCTGAACCTGCGACGTAGTCAAGGTCGAGACCCTCTTCCGCCTCTTCATACCCGACGGTCGGGGGAGCTTCGCGACGCCTGAGCGCTTCGATCGTGGCGATCGCCTCGACCGCCCCGGCGGCGCCCAGCAGGTGCCCGATCGCCGACTTGGTCGAGCTGACCGGGATGTCGGCGGCGCGCTCGCCGAGGGCCGCCTTGATCGCCTTCGTCTCCGCCGCGTCGTTCAGCGGGGTCGAGGTGCCGTGGGCGTTCACATAGTCGACGTCGACCGCGCTGATGCCCGCGTCGGCGAGCGCGAACTGGATCGCCTTCGCCGCCGCTTCGCCCTCCGGCTGCGGCGCGGTGAGGTGGTGGGCGTCGGCGGTGACGCCGTAGCCGGTGACCTCGCCGAGGATCGTCGCGCCGCGCTTTTCCGCCGCCTCCTTCTCCTCCAGCACCAGCACGCCGGCCCCCTCCCCCATCACGAAGCCGTCGCGACGGGCGTCGAAGGGACGCGAGATGCCGGAGGCCGAGGTCGCTTCCATCGCCGCGAAGGCGGAGGTGGCGACGCCGGTGATGCAGGCCTCGGCACCGCCCGCGACCACCGCGTCGGCATCGCCGACCTGGATGATCCGGACGGCGTCGCCGATCCCGTTGTTGCCCGCCGCGCAGGCCGAGGAGACCGCGTAGGTGTGACCCTGCAGCCGGTGGCGCATCGAGACCGCGGCGGCGGCGGCGTTGCCCATCATCAGCGGCACCGCCAGCGGCGAGACCGCCTTCGGGCCTTTGGTGATCAGCTTCTCCTGCTCGCGCTCGAGCGAGACGAGCCCGCCGATCCCGGTGGCGATCACGCAGCCGACCCGGTAGGGGTCGTAGGGCAGCTCGCCGTCGCCGCCGAAGGCCTGCTCGACCGCCTCGTCGCCGGCCACGATCGCCATCTGGGTGAAGCGGTCGGCACGCCGCACCTCCTTCTTCGAGAGGAAGTCGGTCGGCTCGAAGTCGAGGCAGCGGCCGAAGCCGTCGGCGATCCCCGATTCGCCCGCGATCCAGCGGTCGATCAGGGGGTCCGAGCCGATCCCCAGCGGGGTGACGGCGCCGACCCCGGTGATGACGACGCGCCGGGTCATCCCGCTTTCGCGACGACCAGGTCGATGACCTCGCCGACGGTCTTCACGTCCTTGACGTCGTCGCCTTTCAGCTCGACGCCGTACTCGTCCTCGACGATCTGGGCCAGCTCGACCAGGTCGAGCGAGTCGACGTCGAGGCTCTCCAGGGTCGCCTCCCGCGAGAGGTCGTCGCGCTCGGTGCCGAGCTCGACGAGGCCGTCGTAGATCGTCTTCTCGACGTTCTCGCTGCTGACTTGCGTTGCCACTTGGTTCTCCTTTTCTCCTAGGTCATCTATGCGCTGAGGCCGCCGTCCACGGTCAGCGTCGATCCGGTCACGTAAGAAGCTTGCGCGGAGGCGAGGAAGCGGATGCAGGCCGCGACCTCCTCCGGGGTGCCCACTCGGCGGGCCGGGATCGCCTTCGCCAGGTCGCCGTCGAGCACGTCCTCGGTGAAGGCGGTCTCGATCACCCCCGGGGCCACCGCGTTGACGGTGACGCCGCGGCGGGCGACCTCGGCGGCGACGGTCCTGGTGAAGCCGATCACCCCCGCCTTGGAGGCCGAGTAGTTGGCCTGGCCGGGGTTGGCGCGGATCCCGGCGACCGAGGCGACGTTGACCACGCGGCCGAAGCGGGCGCGCATCATCCGCGGCAGCGCCGCCCGGGTGGCGCGGAAGGTCGCGGTCAGGTTGGTGTCGATCACCGTCGCCCAGTCCTCGTCGGTGAGCGAGGGCGAGAGGTTGTCGACGCGGACGCCGGCGTTGTTGACGAGGACCAGCACCGGGCCCTCGTCGCCGGGCTCGACCAGGCGGGCGATGTCGTCGGCGTCGGCGACGTCGCCCGGCCAGAGCCCGGCGCTGCCGCCCGCCGCCTCGATCCTGGCGACCACCTCCTTCGCCCCCGCCTCGTCGGAGCGATAGTTGACCCGCACCGGCCAGCCGTCGGCGGCCAGCATCAGCGCGGTGGCGGCGCCGATCCCGCGCGAGGCCCCGGTGACCAGGGCGCAGCCTTCGGGACGGGCCGGCTCAGACACCGACGCTCACCGCCCCTCCCCACTCGACCACGGTCGCGCCCCAGCTGAGCCCGGCGCCGAAGGCCCCGAGCAGCACCCGCGAGCCGCGCCGCAGGGCGCCGCTGCGCTTCGCCTGGGCGAGGGCCAGCGGGATCGTCGCCGCCGAGGTGTTGCCGAGCTTGGCGATCGAGTCGATCACCCGGCCCGGGTCCAGCCGCAGCCGTTCGCCGACCGCGCGCAGGATCCGCGCGTTGGCCTGGTGGTAGACGAAGAGGTCGACCTCGTCGAGCGTCAGGCCCGCCTTCTCCACCGCCTCGGTGGTCGAGCAGGCCATCAGGTCGACCGCGTACTTGAAGGTCTCGTGGCCCTGCATGCGGATCACCAGGTCGGCGCGGTCGATCTTGATCAGGTCGGCGCGCGAGCCGTCGGAGCGCAGCACGATCGGCCCGACGCGGCTCTCCAGGGTGCCGCGCATCAGCACCGCGCCGGCGCCGTCGGCGAAGACGGCGGCGGTGGCGCGATCCTCGGGGTCGGTAAGGGGCATCATCAGGTCGGCGCCGATCACCAGAACATTGACGGCGCGACCGGATTCGATCTGGCCGCAGGCGACGGAGACGGCGCTGAGGAAGCCGGTGCAGGCGGAGTTGACGTCGTAGCAGGCCGCCTCGGTGGCGCCGAGCAGGTCGGCGACGCGGGGGGCGGCGGCGGGCATCAGCTCCTCGTTGGAGGTGGTGGCGAGGACGATCAGGTCGACCTCGGCGGGGGCGACGCCGACCTCGGCGAGCGCCTCGGCCCCGGCGGCGGCGGCGAACTCGAAGAGGCGCTCGCCGGGCTGGGCGGAGCGGCGCTCTTCGATCCCGGTCCGTTTGACGATCCATTCGGCGTCGATCCCGAGCCGCTCGGCGATCATCGCGTTGGGGACGACGGTGGCGGGCAGCGCGGTGCCGACGCCGGCCATCTCGGCCCCGCAGCGGACCAGCGGCGGGGCGGCGAAGGCGGGGGCGGCGAGCGGCTCGGGCACCAGCGGCTCAGGCACCGGCGGTCTCCTCGGCCGGCAGCTCGACCTCGGCGGCGAGCGAGCGGCTCTCGACCTCCTCGCCGAGGGTGCGGCGGGAGAGGCCGGTGAGGATGTCCCCGGGGCCGGTCTCGAGGAAAGTGCCGGCGCCCGCGGCCCGCATCGCGGCGAGCGTGTCGCGCCAGCGGACCGGCTCGGTGAGGGCGGCGAGGAGGTCGGCGCGGACGTCCTCGAAGGGGGCGGCGGTGATGCAGGAGAAGGCGCCCGCGGCGGGGGCGAACTCGGTGGCGGCGAGGGCGTCGCGGTAGCCGGGGACGGCGGGCTCCATCAGCGGCGAGTGGAAGGCTCCGGCGACCGGCAGGCGGATCGCCTTGGCGCCTTCGGCCCGCAGCGCCTTGCGCGCTTCGCCGACCTTCTCGGAGTCGCCGGAGAGGACCATCTGGCCGGGCGCGTTGTCGTTGGCGAGGGTGAGGCCGAACTCGTCGGCGACCTTGCGGACCACCTCGTCCGCGCCGCCGAGCGCCGCGACCATGCCGCCCGGGCGGACCGCCGAGGCCTCCTCCATCAGCCGGCCGCGGACGATCGCCAGGCGCAGGCCGGCGGCGGCGTCGAGGGCGCCGGCGGCGACCAGGGCCGGGAGCTCGCCGAGCGAGTGGCCGGCGTAGAAGCCGGCCGCCGGCTCACCGGCCGCCTTCCAGTGGGCGAGGCCGGCGATGAAGAGCGCGGGCTGGGCGAAGTGGGTGCCCTCGCCGATCTGCTCGAAGGGGTCGGCGCCCAGTTCCTCGGCCGCCTGGGCGACCAGGTCGGGGCGCTGCGCGACGCTGAGCGCGGCCATCGTCGACGTCTGGCTCCCCTGGCCGGGGAAGAGAAGGGCGGTGTCTGGACTGGTGCTGGGCACTTGTAAGGAGTATTGGTCCGGCCAGGCGCGGCGGTGACGCGGAGCCGCTCCAGGTCCCTCCATATGGGGGGCGACCCAGGCGTCGGAGGCGGGTCAGACGAGGATCTTCAGGCGCTGGGCCTGGCGGGTCGCCTCGGCCCGATTCCGCACGCCGAGCTTACGGTAGATCGCACTGGTGTGCTCCTTCACGGTGTGCGGCGAGAGGTGGAGCAGGCCGGCGATCTCCTTGTTGGTCGAGCCGGTCGCGATCAGCGAGAGCACCTCCTGCTCGCGGGCCGAGAGCGGCGAGTCGAGCGGCGCTTCGGCGAAGACCTCGTGGCCCTGGGAGACGCGGCGCACGGCGCGGACGACGTCGACCGCCGACCAGTCCTTGGAGATGAAGCCGGCGGCGCCCGCGGTGCGCGCCACGTTGGGCGAGATCACCCCGGCGCCGGAGATCAGGAGCACCCGCGTGCCGGGGCTGACCTGGTGGATCTCCTCGCAGACCTCGGCGCCCGACTCGGTGCCGAGCAGCATGTCGACGAGGGCCACCTCGGGCTGCGCCTTGCGGCAGACCTGGACCGCCTCGGCGCCGGAGGAGGCGGCGAGGCAGCGCTCGACCCAGCTCTGGCGCTCCAGCAGCAGGCGGAAGCCCCACTGCACGACGTCGTGGTCGTCGACCACGAGGACGCGAAGGCCCCGCTGCTCGGTGCTCACTTGCACCCCACCGGGACGACGAGGCGGACCTTCCAGCGGTCGCCGCCGGGCGAGCCGAACTCGACCAGGCCCTCGTAGCGGAGCGCCTCCAGGGCGGCGAGCCGCAGGCCGAGGCCGCCGCCTCGGGTCGAGCGGCCGTCGCCGGCGCCGTCGTTCTCGATCGAGAGGCTGAAGGTCTCGCCGTCGGAGGCGATGCGGACGTCGATCGCGGTCGGCTTGGCGTGGCGGTCGACGTTGCGCAGCGCCTCGTTCAGGACCAGCTGGGCGACCGGCTCGAGGTCGGCGGGCACCGCCACGCCCTCGTCCCAGCGGACGCTCAGCTCGGGGCGGCGCTCGACCAGCCGGTCGAGCAGCTCGCCGAGGCAGGCCTTGGCGGGGCGGGCCGGGTTCTCCAGCGGCCGGGTGAGGGCGCGGCGCAGGTCGGCGACCACCGAGCGCAGCTCCTCCTGGCACCGGCGCCGCTCGGTGTTCGAGAGCTCGTCCTCGGAGCCGAGCGCGAGGGCGACGCCGAAGAGCCGCTGGATCGCGTTCTCGTGCAGGTCGCGGGTCAGCTCGACCCGTTCGTGCAGGCGGCGCTCGCTTTCGCGCTGCTCGGTCGAGTGCTCGACGCTGGCGGTCAGCGCGGCGAGCCGGCCGAGCGTCATCATCGTCTCCCGCTCACCGTCGTCGAGCGGGAAGTCCTCCCCTTCGCGGTCGGCGAAGATCACCCCGAGCCAGCGCCGCGCGGCGCTGATCGGCGTGCAGGTCAGGTAGGAGCTTTCCGGCAGCTCGGCGTAGCGGGCGGGCACGTGCTCGGCAAGGTTCCCGTCCACCCCGTTCACGTTCACCTCGACCACCCGGTCCTCTTCCAGCGCCTGCTGGGCGATCGGCGTCTCGTCGATCGTCCCCCCGATCCGCTTCATCAGCTCCGGCGACACCCCGCAGGCGCCGACCGGGATCACCGACCGATACGTCTCGTCGTGCAGCAGCAGCACCGCCCGCCTCATCGAGGTCAACGTCACCACCGCCTGGCAGACCCGGTCGTAGAAGACCCCCGATTCGGTCGCCTCGTCCAGTTCCGCCAACAGCCCCACGAGCACCTCGACCGTCCCCGCCCGCGGGGCAGGCGCCGCCGTAGTAGTTCCCCAGGTGCTCATCTGCAACAAAGAGATTACGACTCAACCGACTTCAGGTCGGCCCAAACCCCCCAGCCCCCTCTCCACCGCCGACGCCGACGCAATTACGCACAACTCAAAAGCGCCCCGACGAAAGCCACCCCGCCCCGCCCCGCCGGCGCCCGTGAGTTCGCACTTGTCACCGCTATGCGGTGACAAGTGCGAACTCACCGCGTGAGCCGGGTCGCGGGACGGCCGGGTCCGCGGCCGAGGCGGTGGGGGACGGCGTGGTCCGTGGACGGGGTGGGCGGGACGGCGTGGTCCGCGGGCGGGCGACGGGGACGGCGTGATCCGCGGCCGTCGCGGCGGGGAGCGCCGGGTCCGTGGCCGTCGCGGCGGGGGCGCAATTCGCGGCCCTGGCGGCGGGACGGCGTGCTCCGTGGCCCGGGCGGCCGGGGACCGGCGTCCCGGGCGGGGG
>DATJUK010000137.1:0-29792 GCA_035502495.1 Solirubrobacterales bacterium | reverse complement strand
CCCGACGCCCGGCTCGCCGGTGTTGGAGAACATCGAGGTGAGGCTGAGGAGGCGGTCGGGGTGCTCGATTGCGGCCTGCTGGGCGATCATCCCGCCCATCGAGGCGCCGAGCACGTGGGCGCGGTCGATCTCGAGGGCGTCGAGGACGGCGACGCAGTCGTCGGCGAGGTCGCTGAGCGTGTAGGGCGCGATCGCGGCGACGCGGTCGGCTTCGCCGGCCTGGGCCGCCGCGACCAGCGTGCCCATGTCGACCTCGACGCCGTCGAGCTTCGAGGAGAGCCCCGAGTCGCGGTTGTCGAACTCGATCACGAAGCGCCCGCCCGCGGCGAGCGCCTCGGAGAAGGCGCGCGGCCAGGCGATCATCTGGCTGCCGTAGCCCATCACCAGCAGCAGCGCCGGGTCGGTGAGGTCGCCGACCGCCTCGTAGTAGAGCTCGATCCCGGCGGGCGTCTCGGTCGACGGCACCGCGGGAAGATGTCACATCGCCGCGGTCGCCCGCTCGGCGTCGAGATCGACGACGACGTGGGTCATCGGCAGGTCGACCTCGCGGCGGGTGCGCTCGACCACTTCGTGCTCGAGCCAGCGCGACTGGTCGGGCGGCAGGGTGGAGATGATGATCTCGTCGGCGGGGAAGAAGCGCAGCGCGTCCTCGATCGCCATGTTCGGGTCGGGATCGCCGACTTCGGCGCGGACCTCCACTCCGACCCCGCGCAGCGCGGTGACCGAGCGGGCCATCCGCTCGCGGGCGAGGTCGAGCCCTTCGTCGATGTCGGAGGCCCAGCGTTCCGCCCGCGACCCGACCAGCGCCGGGGAGACCAGCATCACCTCGCAGTCCTGGCCGCGGCAGCGGTTGGCGATCTCCTCCAGCAGCTCGCGCCCGGCGGCAGTCTGGTTGGCGACGACGAGGATGCGGCGGGTGTCATCGGCGACCGGGTGGGACTCGACGCTGCGCGGCTCGCTCCCCCGCGTGGCCCGCCAGGCGATCCCGATCCCGACCCCGATCAGGAGGGCGGCGAGGAGCACTCCCCAGACCGGCCGGGTGATCAGGGTGAGGGCGACCACGAGGCCCACGCCGACCCCGATGACCACCACGAGGCGAAAGACATCCGCCTCCGAGCGAAGCGGGTTGTGCATGGGGAGATTGTAGCTCGCGTCACTAACGCTCGCCACTCATCTTCGGCGACTCCCCGAGATCAAGCGGTTCGCCACGGATCGAAGACCGCGATCCGCCAGATTCCTTCGACGCGGCTGAGGACGATCATCGAGCGCGCCGTGCGGCGGACCGAGTCCGACTCACCCGCGCGGACGCTCCACGACTCCGAGCTCACGGCGACGTCCCCGGCGGTGACGATCGAGCGCTGCTCGACCGTCAGCTCGCCCGGCATGTCGGCCAGCTGCTGGAGGACGCCGCGGATCTCGGACCGCTCCCGGATCACTGTCGAGTCCGGCGTGACGAAGCAACCATGCCGGGAGAACATCGCCGCGGCCGCGCGGGCATTTCCGGCGCGCAAGGCCGCTTCGAAGCCGACGACGACTTCGTCCGGGGTGTTGCCGTCCGTCAATTTCAGGTGAACTTGGCTGGTTCCAGGCGGCAGTAACGGAAGCCGAACGGCAGGACCTCGACGTTCGCCTTATTCGCGTTCTGGGTCAGCTTCGTGACGACGTGCTCGGCGCCGACCTTGTCGCCCACCTTCAGCTTCTTTCCTGCCGTGGCGAAGAGTTCGGCCTCCTTGCCGACCAGGCCGAACCAGACGGTGAGACGCGCTTCGTCGGCGACCGGGCGCGGTACGGCCTCGATCTCCCCGAGCGCGCTCTTGAGCGCCCTCGAGGCCTTCGCGAAGGCGGCGGCGGGCTTCTTCAGCTTGCCCTGGCGGACTTCGGCCCTGGCGCCGGCGAAGATGCGTTCGTTGGCCTGCGTGTTCGCCTTGCAGATGGGCTCGAGCTGTTCCCGGTATTCGTCGCGGGTGACTTCGGCGGCCGAGGCGGATGCAGCTGCGATCAGGATGAACGTCCCGATCGCGACGGCGAGCGCCGCCGTACGTCTCAGATGGGTCGAGCCCATCGCCTCTTCCTCCGTCGCGGGCGCCGGCTCATCGGTGCTCAGTCCGTCGGCCTGCAATGGCCGGTAGTCGAGACCGGCAGGGTCGATCCGTCATCGAAGCCGAAGGTGGCCCGGGCCATCGCGAAGGTCGCGCCGGGGAATCCGGGCGGCGCCGGGCAACCGGCGGAGAGGAAGCCGCGCTTCTTCCCCTTGAAGGTGAAGGTGCGGCCGAGCTTCAGCGAGAGGCCCGAGACGTAGCCCCAGTTCGCCGCCACCTGGGGCAGTTCGGCACTCATCGTCACCCCGTATTGACCGGTGGTCCGGCCGAGATGGAACACGAGGACCTGGGACTGGGGCAGCGGCCGCCTTCCGTAGATCTGCACGTAGATCACGTGGTCGCCGTGGAAGATGCCGTTGAAGGCGATCGCTTCGCCCTGGGAGGGGAAGGGTGACTGTTCGGGCAACAGCACGTGCGCGCCGAAGGTCCCTTCGCCCACGATCGAGTGCGGGCACGCTTCGAGGGCTTCCGCGGTCGAGGCAGGCTGGATCTGGTGGTAGTGGCAGGCCGGGAGGCCCCGGTAATCGAGCCGCCCGTGCCTGGAGATGGCGAAGGTGATCGTCTGCAGCTGCGGCGGCGGGGCACCGTCGGCGGTCGAGATCGAGCCGCCGAGGCTGACGTTGATCGGCGCGGTGCCCTTGCGCGGCAGGGCGCTCGGCGCGAGCTTCGTCTTGAAGGAGATCAGCAGGTCTTCGCTGCGGATCGTCTCCGCCGAGGCGCCCCCCACGCACGCCGTCGCCAGCGCGACCAGCGCGGCGGCGACGGCGATACGACGGCGGGTCACCCTACTTTGCCTTCTTCTTGGCGGGCTTCTTCTTCTTGCCCTTGCCGCACGGGGTTTCGAGCGGCGGCTGTTCGTCATGGCGCATGCCGTTCTGCCCGATCATCCTGATCGTCGCCTTCGCCGGTGCCTTGCACAGGTTGCGGCTGTTGACCAGGAGGCTCTTCTTGCCCGCCTTGAACCGCAGGACGAATTTCGTCACTGGCGCGTCCGGCACGGTTTCGAAGGTCGTCCGGATGCCCTGGTTGTGGGAGTCGATCCGGCCCGCCAGTTCGACGTCGAACTGGCCGTTCAGTTCGGCCACCAGGTCGGGCAGCGTGTGGTTGGAGCTGCGCAGGTAGACCGGGCCTTCCAGCGGCCGTTCGAGCAGCGGGGTGTAGGCGGTGGCATAGCCGTAGACCGAGGCCGCCGGACAGGCTTTGGCGGCGAACTGGACCCGGGTGCAGACCGTCCCGATGTGCCCCTGTTCGAGGAACTCGGAGTGCGGCAGCGTGGTCGAGACCCAGGAGATGTTCGATTCCTTCTTACCCGTCGTCAGCGTCGCGGTCAGCTGCGGGAAGTCACCGCGGTGGGTGCCGCCCTTCAGCTTCAAGGCCAGCTTCGGCTTGAAGTTCAGCGAGGCGCAGTCGCCGACCTTGAACGGGACCGAGGGATGGGCCTGGGCCCCTTCGATCGAGGAGATGGTCGAGGTCACATACCGCTGTTCGCAGGAGGTCGGGTTGACCGTGAAGTCCGGTTTCTGGACTTCGATGCGGACGTCGCGATAGGCGATCGGCACCCCTTCGAGGATCTGCGGCAACGGATCGGATCTGGCGATCACCTGGGTGGTGTTCGGGTTCAGGTTGATCGCCGTGCGGACGACGATGTTGCCGAAGTCGAACGGCCCGGCCTGGGCGGGGACGGTGGTGATCAGGGAATACGGCGCACCCTCATACGGTCCCGCCAGGTAGAGCGCCGTGGGCGCCTTGCCCGGCTGGGGCACGAAGAGCGGGAAGGCCCCCGTGCCCAGCGCCGTGGTCGCGATGCCGACCTGGCTGGCGACCGGGCAGTTGCCCGATGGTGCGAGCGCGTCGGGGCACAGTGCCACGCCCTTGAGGCTCGCGAGCTCGCCCTCGGGGAGGGTGAATTCCAGGCGCGAGAGGTTCTGTTCGCCGTCCTGGCGACGCACCCGGATGGTGAGCGGAGACTGTGCTCCGGCCACCGGGTTGGCGACCCCGGCCTGCAGCGAGGGATTGAACGTACCGCCGCCCGCGCAGTTTTCGTTGATCACCATCGGCACGTTTGCGACCACCGGTTCGGCCGGCCGCGCCCAGGGGTACATTTCGGTCCTGATCGAGTAGTTCCCGCAGGTGTCGGGGGTGACCAGCGGTGAGGTCGGGCCGCCGCGGAAGTCGAAGTGGGCGGTTTCGAACGGCAGCTGGGGCAGGTTGTCGAAGACGACCGTGAGTTGGCCGGTCTTTTGGTCGACGTTCAATTCGCTCGCCAACTTCACGTAGAAGCCCGGACCTTTGGCGAGCAGATAGGCCGCGTAGGTCGAGCCGAACGGATTTTCCTTCTGCCGCGCCAGCACGACTTCGCCTTCCAGCGGATTCTTCTGAAGCTGGGTTTTGATCTGGACGTTGCCGATCTTCGAGCCGTCAGGACAGGTGGGCGGTTCGTTGTTGCCGAGCCCCGCCTGCGCTTCCGAGCAGGCTTCCAGGCCGCCGACCGCGGACGGAGACACGGTCACCCCTTCGGGGAACACGATCACCGTTTTCTTGATCGCCGAACTCATGAAGCCTTCGGGGCCTTCGTTCGAGGGTACTTCGATGGCGACGTCGAGGCCGGTGGGCGAATGCGCCCGATGCGTGCCCGGAACGGGAATCAAAGTTGGCTTGAACGGAAGGACTTCGCAACCTTCCCAGGCGAACGGAGTTCCCTGAGCATCGGTGCTGAAGGTCCTGGTATCGAAGATTCCAGGGTGCTCCCATGAGTCACCGCGCGCGGTGAAAGTAGAGGCGGTGTCCGGACAGTACGTGGGGCTGTAGAAGAACGGCACGTCGGGCGCCGTGGTTTCGAGCGGCAGGAAATTCCATACCTCTCCCGACGGGTTGAAGAACGGGGCCCCCGCGGCCACGCGTTCGAAGTCATGTTCGTGGCTGGCAGGGATACCCCAGAAGGTGACTTCGGCTTCGCTCGCCGCCGGCAACGCTTGGCCGATTTCGAAGCTCCCGGCAGAGATGCCGTAGTCCCCGGGCCGAACCCGCGGCGTGATGGTCGCGTGGTACACCTGCCAGGAGAATCCGAATCGCGCCGGAACTTCGGAACCGTGCTCGAGGTTGTACAGACCTACGTATACGACACCGTTGCCGTTGTTGAATCGCACGGTGCCGACCTGCGTATTACGTTCGCATTCCGTCCATCCCCCCGTTTTCACGGAGTTGAATTCACTCAGCGAGCAGGCCGGGAACGGAACCGGGTTTCCCACAAGGCCAGGCGGCAGATCGAGGTCGATATCACGCGGACTTTCCAGGGGAATGTTGTCGTTCCCGGGCTCAGTCGGCGCGTTGTAGGTGAAGGTGAAGTCCGGATGCGCACCGGCCTGACGGGTGAATTCTCCGGTTGGCTGATGAACTGAAACGCCAACTTCCTTGAATTCGAAGTTCGCACTGGCCGTAGGTGCGGCAACCGCCGCCACGATCACACATGCGGCGACCATGCCCAAAGCTCGCCGCCAGACGCTCGTCCCCTTCATCCCGCATACCCCCTTGCCTTCCACCGTTTCTTCTCGCGCGCCAACTACCTTCTTGACGACGCTCATCGGTTCTGCCCCTGGCCGTGATGGGCTCGCTTTTGGGACTTCTTCTTCTTCTTCTTTGCCTTCTTGACCTTTTGGGTCTTCACGCAGCGCTGCTTCCCCTTGACCTTCTTCGCGTGCTTGCCCTTTCCACAGGATGGATTCTTCTTCGGCTGCACGTTTCCGGGCCCGCTGAGAGATTCCGATCCACCGAACGGCAATTCCGGCCCGGCATCGGGAGTGGACTTGCAGTCATCCCGGAGACAGACCTGCGGCGGCGGAGGATTCTGAACCGGCAGTCCGCTGCCGACGCGCGCGTCGTAGACGTCGACCGTTTCGTCGTTGTCGCGGCCGACCAGCTTCTGGCCGGTGGTGAAGAAGATGTCGCTTCCATTTTCCGACATGTCCTGATAGGCCGCGGCGTAGGGACGGTCGCCGGGGCTGATCAACCAGGCGGTTCCGGCGCGATACGCGTACACATCCTGCGTACCGTTCACATCCGCTGCCACAAGCCGACCGAGAGTGTCGAAATAGACGGTCCCGCTGTTGTCCACCGCTTGGACCCGGCGGTTGTCGATTCCGCTTTCTTCGTTGGGCAGTTGCGCTGCGACCGGAGTGCCGTTCGGCAGGCAGGAAGCGCAACTCGTTTCGCCGGTTTCGGCGTCATAGAGGTTGATCGCGGTGTCCGAATAGTAGGCGAGATAGCGGCCGTCCGGACTGGCGAACGCCTGCGAGCCCAGTATGACTTTCGGCTCGATCGTCGCCACTTTGCCCTTGCGCCACACCGACAGTTCCCCAGATTCGCCGAGCGAGCTCGTCGCCGCGTCGAAGTAGATGGTGTCGCCGCTGTTGCTCACGCTTACGGGGACGAACTGAATGTTGGGGAGCGCCCGTACCCCTAGGTATTCGAGGCTCCCCGTGACCGCGTCGTACCGGTAGAGATCCCCACGTTCGCCGGTTGCATCCCCGGTCAGCTTGACCCCGCTCGCCATATTGGCGATGAAGGCGTAGCGCCCGTCTTTGCTCGTTCCCTCGAAGAGGGCGGGCTGAGGTCCGCTTGGTTCACCGGCCACGTCGGAGACGGATACGGGCTTCGGAGCCTGCGTGCCTTCGCGCAGGAACACGCCTTCTTCCGCACCGCCGACCGCCGCATAGTAGATGCGCGAACCGTCCGCCGAGGCGAAGCGCCGCACACCCAGGGAAGGACTGGTCAGTTCGACCTTCGACATTGCCCCGTTCGGGAGCATCGACGCTACTTCGAGCCCCCCGGACTCGCTCCACCGATAGAGCGCCGTCTGAGGCGCGCCGGGAAGGAGCTGGGCGTTCGAATAGAACAGGACCCAGCTCATGTCCGCAGCAGCGGCCACGAACTTGTTCTGTTCCGCCGTTCCGGTGAAGCTGTTGATCGCGCTGTGGTAAGCCAGTACTTCCGACTGCGTCGCGTCTGAGCTGGCGACATGCTGGTAAGCGCCGGTTTCCAGATCCACTATGTAGAGATTGGCCGCCGTGGAGCCTTCGATCGAGCCAGGGGTCAGCGCCTTGTTCGTCACCACAAAGGCATGCTTGAAGTCTTCCGACACCGCGAGGGTCAAGAAGGCGGTGATGCCGGTAGGGCCCACCCCGAATGGCGGATCGGTGGGAGTCGCCCCTTCCCAATCCGTGGAACTACGTCGGGTCGCCCACAGGGTGTTGATCACCGCGCTCTCAGGCCCGGCGTTCATGTTGTAGACAAAGCCGTCGCCACTTGGCTGAGCCATGAATCCGTACCGCGTCGAGAGCGATCGCCCTTCCTTTTCTGCGGGGGTGACCTGCTCAAAGGTGCGGTGGGGAATGCCGCCCGCGGAGAGGGTGGTGAAGGTCCGGTCGGCTCCAACGTTGGTGCCGGCCGCGTTGGTCGCTACCAGACGGAAATGGTAGGTAGTGCCTGGCTGTAGGCCTTCCACCTCTCGTGCGAAGGCTCGGACCATATAGCCGTTCCCGGCGACCGCTTCAGCCCCTACCGGGATCCGCGAACCGTAGTCCGTCGTCAGGCCGTACTCGAAGTGATACGTCGTCTGAAGCCCGATCGTGTTGATCGTTCCGTTCAGGAAAGCGGTGGTTTCGGTCAGGTCGGTGGCCGCACCGGTTTCGGTAAGCGGAGCGATTCCGGCAGTCGTGACGTTCACCGGCGCGGTCGTGTGGGAAGTCAGCGAATTACCCGCGACCGCCCGCACTTCGTACTTTTTGTTGGGCACGAGGCCGGTGATGTCCGTGGCCACCGATTCCGCTCCTGCGACTGCCTGTTTGGCCGTTTCAGACCAGGTTTGGCCGCCGTCGACGGAGTATTCGAACCATACTTCGCTGCCCGCCGGCGGCCCGGATCCCGGTTCGACTTCGGCGCTCACGTGCATCGATTCAGGAGTGATGTTTGTCACTACCGGAACTTCGACGCCCGGGTAGACCGCGGGCACGTAGGCGTTGATTTCACCGCCGTTGTGATCGCCGCCGTTCCACTGGTAGAGGTTGCCCGACGTCGCGGCGATGGCAAGCCCCGTGCTTTCGGTCGGAGACGCAGTTTCAGACACGAGTTCTCCGCTCGGGGTGTACATCTTGATTCGTTGACGCGAGCCGAGGACCACCCCCCCGGTCGAGGGATCGACCGTGATCGAGCGGACCGATTGGTCGGGCACGTGCGCGTTCATTTCACCCTCGATGGTCCCCGTTCCGCTTATGTGAAGCAATGGCGGCAGTGGATCGAGAGAAGAGGACTGTCCTATCTTGACCAAGGCCCAGAAACTCCCGTCGGGAGCAGCTGCGAGTCCTGAGATCGGACGCGGCATGGGAATGCTCTGGAGGAGGGTCCCGCCGGGGGCGTACTTCAGGACTTCATGTCCTTCTTCCGCGCTGACCAGAAGATCGCCGGTGGTCGGATCGACGGCGAGCGCCGGTGGCACGCCACTGTTGGTATTCGGCTGGCTCGGAACGCCGAAAGTCGGGTCCTGGGTATAGGTCGGAACCGGCGCACCATCCGATACATAGCGGCGAATGATCGGGGCAGCGATTTCTGCGGTCGGCCCCTGCACGTAGAGATCGTCGTTGTTCGGATCTATGGCGATGTCATTGGGTGCGAGCCATTCGGTGGTGACGCTTGCCAACGGAACCCCACCGAGAGCGCCGTCCGGGGCGAAGATCTTCACTTCTTCGGCTTGCCCGTTCATCACACTGAAGATGTTCCCGTGGCTATCGGTGGCGATCGAGTCGCCAAAGTTGCCGGACACCCCCATTCCTTCACCCGCGCCGAAGGAAGCGAAAAAGCTCCAACCAGGCTGCGCGGTAGGCGCGGCGGTGGCGGTCGCCGCCGCGGCGCTGAAGAGGATGCCGAGGCAAAGGAGGAGAGAGCCCACGAGGCCGAGTCGGGCCTTGGACGTCGACTGTCGGATTGCCGGAAACCCGGTCGGTGCCTTCGCGTGACTGCTCACTGCTGCCTCCTTGTTCATTGACCCCGGAGCCCCTCGAATCAGAGCCGGCAGATGCCGCTCGATTCAGAGTCGGACGAGTGATTCGGTCGCACCCGGTCCCGGGCTTCCCCCTTCGCCTCCCTGGCGAATGGCGGAAACATAGCAGGGTTCGATGTCAGCGTCTACAAATTGGACAGCGGGTGCTGCAAGGATCGGTGAGAGTCCCTAAATCCCGTCACGGTCCTTGGGCATCTCGAAGAGCAGCAGGTCACCGCACACTTCGACCGCCTCCTCGTCGCTGTCGGTGAGCCGCGATTCGGCCGCCTTCAAGGCGCGTATCGCTGCGTAGCTCGCCTCCTCGTAGATCCGGCCGAGCTCGGTCCAACCCTCCTCGTCGACCGACCCGCGGACGCGGACGAGGTGGCGGTCGGGGCGCGCGTCGAAGGTCCCGCTCGCCACCGCGAGGTCGACCTCGGCCCGCATCGTGGCGAGGATCCGGGCGGAGATCCGCGCCCGCTCGCCCTCCTCCAGCCGGGACCATTCGTCGGTGGTGGTGAGGCGCATCAGCGAGCGGTAGAAACGCTGGGTCCCCTGCTCCCCGGTCGCGTTCACGTGACCTGCCGCGGCGAGGATGACCAGCTCACGCTCGATCTCGGCTTCCGGGCGTTCCAGCGCCGCCGCGATCGACGGGACCGACAGGTCCTCGTGGGCACCGAGGAGGGCCATGATCTGGCGGGAGAGCGTGCTGGCGACCATCCGCTCCAACGCTTCGAGCATCTCCGGGTTGCTGCGGCTGCGGCCGTCGCCGTTCGCGATCTCGGCCGCGGCGGCGGTGCCGATGAAGGGCGTCAGGATCAGGTGGGTGCAGATCGGCGCCAGCGCCGGCAGGGCGGCGGTGCCGCGTTCCGACATCACCCGCCCGGCGAGTGCGAGGACGCAGGCAACCATCGCCTCGCGCACGGTCGCCGGCATCGTCGGGTCGCGGCGCAGCCCGCCGTCGACGAGCCGCTCCAGCGGACGCATGACGTCCGCCCGCCGGCGGATCGCCTCCGCTCCGCCTCCGGCGTACCCGACGAGGAGGACGCTTGCCAACGCGGGACGGAAGGCGAGGAAATTGAAGAAGGCGCCGAGCCCGGCGCGCACCGCCGGCGCCCACTCGGGGACCCGGCGGAAGGCAAGCGTGGACGCCGCCACCGCGCGCGATCCGGCGCTCTCGATCGCGACCAGCAACACGTCTTCCTTGTCGGCGAAATTCGCATAGAAGGTCCGCGCCGACATCGATGCTCGGCGCAGCGTCTCCTCGACCGTCGCCTCCGCATAGCCCCGCTCGGCGACGACCGCGGCGAAGGCCTGGATCGCCCGGTCGGCGTGGTCGTACCCTGCGACCGATCCACTGACCGGGGTCGGTTGACGGGCGCTGAAACGGAGCGGCTGCGCGGGTGGCACATAGGAGCGGAAGATCGCGATGAAGTCGGCGAAGAGGCTCGGGATCTCCGCCTCGGAGCCTTCGAGGAGCCGGATGCGCGCGAGGTCGAAGAGGCCTCCGACCCAGGCGGGGAAAAGCTCCGGCGGAGCATCGGGCCAGCGGTGCGACGCGACCTGGGCCAGCAGCGATTCGAAGCGGGCGCTGGCCTCGGCCAGGCGCATGCCCACCCGCGGGCCGGCACCGAGCGCGTCGACCAGGCAGACGCGGGCGGTGACCGGCTGCTCGAGCAGGATCTCGCCGGCCCGCTCGACCGCGGCGGTGATCATGGCGTCCTGCCCCTCGGCGGCGCCGAGGATCACCTGCCCGGTCTCGGCGAGGATCGCGTCGATCGTCGCCAGGAAGAGGTCTTCCTTGTCCTCGAAGAGCGCGTAGAAGGTCCGCGTCGACACGCCGGAGAGGGCGACGAGGTCGCTCACCCGGACGGCGCCGTAGCCGCGCTCGGCGACGGCGGCGATCATCGCCGCGAAGAGGCGCTCGCGCTGATTTCGCTCGACGTCCGCGGCCGGAGTGCCCGGTCCCGGCGACAGCCGGCGCTCCCGCAGCGCCGCCGAATCGCCCCACGGGGTCATGACCATCGCTCGTCCCCCGATCCGGCTCGCCTCGATTTGCCCCGCCTGATGACTGGCAATCTTTTCTGTCTCATCTCCCTCCTGGAGCCTATTGATAGGCAAGAAGGCTTTTTCATACGGGCCATGGAGCCCGAGAACCCCTGCAAGGGAAGCCGGGATTGTCTATCCTCGCTCGATCGAGGAGCAAGGGAGCTCTTCGGGGAGGTTCATGTCCAGGGAAAAACTGTTCGGCAGCAGAGGGAGAATGAGCGTGCCGATATTGCGTACGAAGGGCGAGGACCCGGCTGGTCCGCCGGTTCCTCCGACGACCCAGATCACGATTCCGCCGCCGCCGGATCCGGATCCTTTTCGCGACCCGATCTCGACCGCGCTCGTCGACCTGATCTTCGAGCGCGGCTACGAGGCGGTCACCGAGCGCGCGATCGTCGACCGCGCCGGGACGACACTAGGTGAGTTCCACCACCGCTTCGTCGACAAGCTGGATTGCACAATCAAGACCATCGAAGCCGCCGCCCAGGACTTCGGCTGGATGGTGGAGACCGCCTACGGCTCCGGCAGCGACTGGCGCGAGGGACTGCGGGCCAGCGCCTGGGCGATCGCCGATCACATCGACCGCCATCCCACCTTCATCCACGTGCTGGTGATCGGCCTGATGCAGACGAAGAGCGAGATGCTCCGCGTGCTGCGGGAAGAGAGCTTGATGTACGGAGCCCAGGTGATCGAGCGCGGGCGAGCCGAGGCGCCGGACCCGTCGGCGGTCCCGGCCGCGGCCGGGATGGTCGCCATGGGGTCGATCGCGCAGCTCCTGACCCACCGCCTCCAGAAAGGCGCCGACCTCGAACTGCGCGAGACCGTGCCGCAGATGCTCTATCTCTCGGTCCGTCCGTACCTCGGCGAGGAGGCCGCCCGGGAGGAGCTCCACGCGCCGCGGCCGCCGGGCTCTTTCGTCAGGTGAGGCCCGGCCGGGGCGGGTCAGCGTCGGGCCTGCTCGGCCGCCTGGGTGTGGCCGAGGTAGGGGGTGAGCACCAGTTCCACCAGTTCCGGCAGGAGCTCGGGGAGCCGCTCCCCCTCCCCGGCGTTCACCTTGGCGACCAGTAGCGCCGCCAGACCCCCCGCCATCGCGAGCTCGACGCCTTCGTTCGGTTGCTTCGACTTCGACGGGCGCTCGTCGGCGACCGCGCCTACCAGCCGTTCGAGGAAGGCGCGGTAGCGCTCGAGGAACGGGCCGCCCGCGGCGGGCGGGGCGATCAGGGCGAAACGAACCAGATCCGGGTTCGCCGAGAGCTCCTCCAGGACCGCGGCCAGCTGCGCCCTCACTTTCGACGGCCAGGCTCGCTCGGCCTTGGAGGCGTCGTCCATGACCTCGACCAGGTGCTCCTCGAGCAAGGAGAAGGAGTCGAAGAAGCAGGCTTCCTTGCTGTCGAAGTAGGAGTAGAAGGTCCGCCGCGAGACCCCGGCGGCGGCGGCGATCTGGGAGATCGTCGTCTCGTGGTACCCGCGCTGCGCGACGGTGGCGATCATCCCGGCGGCAAGGCGGTCCCGTTGGTTCTGGGTGACGAACTCCCGCGACAGGCCATGACGACCAGGCGGTAGCCGCTGCAGCCCCATGTCGCCCCCCTCCTGGCGATCAGGCGAATTCATCGGGCGAGGTTATACGCGCCGGCCATTCGTTTGCACACCCATGTCAGGTTCTCGGCCGCCCGCGGTGGGTTCCGGACCGCCGCCGACTTGCCGTCCGGCGAGGAGGGATCAGGCCCGGCGCGGCGCCGACGAGCGGGCCGCGCGCGCAAGCGCGGCGGCGATCGACCGCTTCGTCGCGGCGGCACCGAGGTACGGCTCCAGCGCGATCTCGGCCATCTCCGAGAAGAGGGCGTCGACGTCATCCAGTTCGCCGCGGACGAGGCGACTCTGCAGCAGCCAGCAAAGGCCGCTGGCCGTCGCTTCCTCCAGGGCGGGCGGCCACTCCCGCTTGGAGGTCGAGACCTCGCGACCGCGTCGGAGGAAGTCGGCGATCGCGTCGATCATCTCCCCGTAGCGCGCCGGCGCCCCGTCCCCCCCGGTCTGCGCCTCGAGCAGCACAACCCGCGCGGAGAGCGGGTTTGCCGCGGCGAAGCAGAGGAGGCCGCGAAGCCCGTCGCAGAGGCGCTGATCCCAGCTGCCTCCGTCCCCGATCGAGGCGGCGAGGGCCGCGTGCGCTTCCTCGGAGATGCGTTGACAGACCCGGTCGAGGCACGCCTCCTTGCCGTCGAAGTGAGCGTAGAAGGAGCCGACGCCGATCCCTGCGGTGGCGACGATGTTGTCGACCGTCGAGTCTTGGTACCCGCGTTTCGCGAAGACCTGGGTGGCGGCGTCGAGGATCCGGCCGAGCTGCAGCTCTCCCAATTCCTCACGAGAGAGCCGGGTCTGGCCGACGGGCGTGCCCTGCAGTGCCTGGGGAAGTCGTGCCACAGACCCAGCATAGTCACCGACCTGGTTGCGCGAGCGAATTCTCCCATTCGCGACCACCGGACTGTGACGTGGATCGATGACATTGTTTCTAATTTGACGCTAGCTTTTTTGAAACAAATCGCGAGTGCAGGGGACGCGCGCGCGGTCAGCACTCAACCAATGGACCATCGCGACCACGAGACGAACCCGTGCGACGCGCGCCTCTTCCCTCCCGCGCGCAAGTTGTCCGACCTGCGCAAGGAGCGCATCGGCGACGAGGAGCTGCGGACGATCCTCGGGCGGGCGGCCCTCGAAGTCGCCGGGCGCCACGGTTATGAGGAGCTGACGGTCGATGCGATGATCGAGCGGGTCGGGATCAGCCGCCCGGTCTTCTACCGCCTCTTCGAGGACCGCCGGAGCTGCTACCTCCACGGGTACACGGAATTCGCCGAGGCGCTGGTCGAGCGCCTCCTCGGGACCTGCGCCGAAGCACGGACCTGGCGCGCCGGGCTGCGGGCCGTGCTCGAGCGGTTCGGCGGCTTCATCGACGCCGAACCCGACCTCGCGGGCGGCCTGGTGGCGCAGATCCTGGCCGCCGGCCCCGACGCGATCGCAGTTCACGATCGGCTCACGGGCCGCCTGGTGGCCGCGCTGGCGCGAGCCGACGAGGAAGCGCCCGAGGTGGCGGTGCCCCCGCACGCCGCCGATTTCCTGCTGGCGGCGATCGAGTCGACGGCGGTCGGCGCGCTCGGCCGGCGCGAGCCGGACGAGTTCAGGGATCAGATCCCGGCGCTCACCTGGCTCGCCGACGCGATCTTCTTCGACCGGCGCTGATCAGCGCCGATGAGCCCGGGCGGCCAGCAGGAGCGACGCCGCCGCCAGGACGCCCGCCGAGATCAAGGCACGCCGGGCGTCGCTCTCGTCGAAGACGACCTTCGACTCGAGCCCGGCGACCAGGCCGACGATCGCGATGCCGTCCCGGCGTCGTTCGACCCGACGGTATTCGAAGGGGAACTCGCCGAAGGGAGTGCCGACTTTCATCTCGCGATCTTCGCATGGATGGGTTCCCTATTTCGATTCGATTCCTGCTCTCGTCTTGTTATTTGTAGACGCTTTCTTCTATAGTGCTCTTGGCCTCTCCGTCGCCGCGTTCCCTGACGCTCTGGGGAGGTCTATGGGGCGGGCTCCTTTCCCTGGGGGGCCGTTCCCAGGTGCGAGGCGGAACCTTCCCGGGTTCCAGCCTCGTGCCGTGCCGCCGGCCGGGCACGTTTGAGGCCGGCGCTACCTTTGGCTGATGCAAGAAGTCCGCGTCGTCCGCCTCGAACCCTTCCCCGACCTCGACGACGAGGTCGTCTTTCCCCGCCTCTCGGAGAAAAAGCTGCGCTGGCTGGAGAAGAAGCACGGCGAGCGGCGCTCCTTCGCGGTCGGCGAGGTCCTCTACGAGCACGGGGTGCGCGACGCGCCGTTCTTCGTCCTGCTCGGCGGGCGGGTCGAGTTCGTCGACCGCAAGCCGGGCAAGGACGTCCACATCGCCGCCGCCGACGGGGGCACCTACATCGGCGACATCGCCGCCTTCACCGGTGAGCCGACGATCAGCGCCGCGGTGGCGGTCGAGCCGACCGAGGCGCTGGTCTTCCCGCGCGGCAAGCTGCGCAAGATGGTCGCCGAATGGCCGGAGTTCGGCGAAGGCGTCTTCCGCACGCTGATGGCGCGGCGGGCCTGGCACGAAGAGCACGGCTACGGGGTGATGCGGCTGATCGCCCCGCAGGCCTCGCGGCGGGCCTTCGAAGTGCGCGACCTGCTCGAGCGCAACCTCCTCCCGGTCCACTGGTACGACGTCGACAACGACCCCGAGAGCGAGGAGATGCTGCGCTGGCTCGAGGTGCCGCGCGAGGAAACGCCGGTGCTGGTGCACGCGCGCCAGGTGCTGCGCAACCCCTCCCCCGCCCAGGTGGCGCGCGGGCTCGGCCTGCGGGCCGAGGTCGACGGCGAGCGCTTCGACCTGGTCGTGCTCGGCGCCGGGCCGGCGGGGCTGGCGGCGGCGGTCTACGGCGGCTCGGAGGGGCTGCGGACGCTGGTGGTCGAGTCCTGGGCGCCGGGCGGCCAGGCCGGGACGAGCACCCGGATCGAGAACTACCTCGGCTTCCCGACCGGGATCGGCGGCCGCGAGCTGACCACCAAGGCGACCCTGCAGGCGCGGCGCTTCGACGCCGTGCTCTCCAGCTTCCACCGCGCGGTCGAGCTCGCCGACGGGCCGGAAGGGCTGGTGCGGATCGACCTCGACGACGGCCAGCACGTGCTCGCCCGCTCGCTGGTGATGGCGACCGGGGCGCGCTGGCGGGAGCTGCGGGCCGAGGGGATCGACCGCTTCCGCGGCGCGGGCGTCTACCACGCGGCGATGTCGACCGACACCGAGCGGGCGCGGGACAAAGACGTGATCGTGATCGGCGGCGGCAACTCGGCCGGGCAGGCGGCGGTGAGCCTGTCGCGGAAGGCGCGCAGCGTGCGCGTGATCGTGCGCGGGAAGGCGCTGAAGTCGACGATGTCGCGCTACCTGGTCGACCGGGTCGAACGCTCGCCCCGGATCGAGGTGCTGACCGAGACCGAGGTGGTCGCCCTGCACGGAAGCGCGGTGGTCGAGTCGGTCACCCTGCAGTCGGCCGACGGATCGCGCCAAGACGTCGACACCAGCGCCGTCTACGTGATGATCGGCGCCGATCCCTGCACCGAGGTCTCCGACGGGATGCTGGCCACCGACGACGCCGGCTTCCTCCTCTGCGGCGACGGCGCCCACGGCTGCGAGGGCCACATCGCCTGGCCCCTGGCCGACCGCGAGCCGGCGCTGCTGGAGACGGTGCGCCCGGGCGTCTTCGCCGCCGGCGACGTGCGCGCCGGGGCCTCGAACCGGGTGGCCGGAGCCGTCGGCGACGGCGCCCTCGTCGTCCGCTTCGCCCACGAGCTCCTGAGCGACGAGACGCCGGCGAACGTCGGCGCGCCGAGCTAGCGGGTCGGCTCCGCGTAAGGGCTCGGGGCCGAGGAATCAGGACGGCCGCGCTTCGTGGCCGTCATGGCGTCCGCATTTACCCCCGTCCTCGCGGGGTAAATGAGGACGGAGGAGGGAGTCGGGGTCCGAGGCCTTGGGCGGGGCTTCGCTAGTCGCCGTCCGCGTTCTCGATCAGGCGGCGCGGTGGGGGGCCGGGGCGGAGCTTGGTGGCGCAGGCGGGGCGGAGGCCGTCGAGGACGATGCCGAGGTAGCGCTTCCAGAGGTCCGGGCGCAGGCCCGGGAAGGGGACCTCGGAGACCGAGGCGACGGCGCCCATCAGGAACATCAGGTCCTGGCCGGCGACGTCGTCGCGGAGGACGCCGGCGGACTGGGCGCGCTTGACCAGCTGGGCGGTGAGGTCGAGGACCCGGCGGCGCTCGCCGGCCAGGGCCTGGGAGGCCATGCACTGCTCCTTGTTGGCGTCGGAGATGCCGTGGTCCTGGGAGGCGCGGTCGGCCATCTCGTAGAGGAAGCGTTCGACCCCGCGCCAGGGGTCCTCCTCCTCGAGACAGGAGGCGGCGACCGTGGCGGCTTCCTCCAGCATCATCTGGACGATCGCCGTGATCAGGTCCTCCTTGGTCGGGAAGCGCCGGAAGAGGGTCGCCTCACCGACCCCGGCGCGGGCGGCGATCTCCGCGGTCGAGGCCTCGTAGCCGCGCTCGGCGAAGAGCTCGATCGCGGCGGCGATGATCCGCTCGCGGTTGCGGGCCGCGTCGGCGCGCAGCGCGGTCGGGCTCTCCACCGTGGCCATCGTGGGAAGCGTAACCGCCGCGGCCGGGGAAACGGAGGCGGAGGCGACCATCAGCGCCGCCTCCGGCGATCGAGATCGGTCCGCGCGGCCGCCGGCGCCATCGGTCAAACCGGGATCGCGGCGACGGCGTCGCCCGACTCGATCCGGGCGACGTCGCGCCGGCGCAGCAGCAGCGCCGCCGCCACCGTCCCGGCCGCGACCAGCGCCGCGGCGACGACGAACGCCGTCTGGAACCCGGAGACCAGCGCTTCCTGCTGGTCGAGGAGGCTCGGCTTGCCGACGACGCCGGCGAGGAAGTCGGCGGTCTTCGAGTTGGCGATGCTGGAGAGGACGGCGAGGCCGAGGGCGCCGCCGATCTGCTGCGAGGTGTTGAAGATCCCCGAGGCGAGGCCCGCGTCGGCGGCGTCGACGTTGGTGGTCGCGACCAGGGTGAGGGAGACGAAGGTCACCCCCATCCCGATCGACATCGGGAAGAGCCCGCCGATCAGGCCCGGATAGTGGCCATCGACCGTGGTCGTCGCGGCGAGAACCGCGAGGCCGGCGGCGGCGACCAGCATCCCGGTGAGGAGGACCGGGCGGAGGCCGACGCGGGGGATCAGTTTCTCCGCCACCGTCGCCCCGATGCCGATCCCGAAGGTGACCGGGAGGAAGGCGAGGCCGGTGGTCAGCGGCGAGTAGCCGAGGATGTTCTGCAGGTAGAGCGAGGCGAAGTAGAACATCGCGAAGAGGCCGCCGGCGACCATCAGGAAGACGCCGTTGCCGGTCGCCAGCGAGCGCAGCCGGAAGAGCTCCAGCCGCACCAGCGGGGCGGGCGAGCGGCGCTCGATCGCGACGAAGGCGCCCAGCAGGGCGATCCCGAGGGCCGCCAGGCCGAGCGTTTTCGGCGCGCCCCAGCCCCAGCTCGAGGCCTCGACGATCGCGTACACGAGGGCGACCAGGCCGCCGGTGACGGTGGCGGCGCCGGCCAGGTCGAAGTGGCGCAGGGCGCCCTCCTGGACCGAGTTCGGGACCAGGCGCAGGGCGGCGAAGACGATCGCCACGCCGACCGGCACGTTGACGAAGAAGATCCACTCCCAGGAGAGGGATTCGACCAGGAAGCCGCCGAGCAGCAGGCCGACGGCGCCCCCGCCGGCGGCGACGCCCGCCCAGACGGAGAGCGCTTTGGTGCGCTCGGCGCCCTCCTCGAAGGAGGTGGTGATGACCGAGAGCGCGGCCGGGCTGAGCATCGCGCCGCCGAGACCCTGGATCGCGCGGCCGGCGATCAGCATCGGTTCCGAGGTGGCGAGGCCGTTGGCCAGCGAGGCGAGCGAGAAGAGGGCGACGCCGGCGATGAACAGCGAGCGCCGGCCGAGCAGGTCGGCGGCCCGTCCGCCGAGCAGCAGGAAGCCGCCGAAGAACAGCGTGTAGGCGTTGACGACCCAGGCCAGGGAGGTGTCCGAGAAGCCGAGGTCGGTCTGGATGGCGGGCAGCGCGACGTTCACGATCGTCGCGTCGAGCACGACCATGAACTGGCCGAAGCAGACGACGACCAGCGCGAGCCAAGGATTGAAGTGGTGGTGATCGCTCCGGTTCATGGCGAGCACCGTACCATGAACCGGAGCGGGCGCTCCGTTAAACCGGAGTTTCTACTCCGGAGACTCGTCACACAGACGTCACATAAGCGAAAGGCTCGGTTCGCTCAGAGCTTGAACGGCTTCGCGTCGATGTAGTACAGGTCGCTCAGTTCGCCGGCGTCGACGGAGATGCCGAAGGTGCCGTGCTGGCCGTGCAGGTTGAAGGTGGCCTTGCCGTGCTTGGCCTTGCGGGCGGCGCCGCCGGAGGCCGGGTAGCCGTATTCCTCGGTGATCGCGACCTTGAACGGGCCTTCGATCCCGGTCACCGTCACCTGCACCTTGCCGCCGCCGAGCTTCTTCGCCGTGGCGGTCACGTAGCGCTGGATGTTGACTTCCTGGACCACGGTCGAGAGTTCGAGGTCACCGTCGCCGACCGCTTCGATGAAGACCGTCTCCTCGGTCTTCGTGGTCACGTTCGGGATCTTGAACTTGCCGTTCGCGGCGGCCTTGATTTCGACGGTCTTTTCCGGGGTGATGTCGTAGGCGCCTTCGCCCTGCGGGATCCAGGCGCTGAAGGTCACCTTCAGCGTGCCCGCGACCGGCTTGTTCTTGTCGTTGCGAAGGACGCCTTCGATGTTGCGCTTCTGGCCGGCGGCGACGGCGCACTCGGCGGTCTCGTATTCCTGCGCCTTGTTCTGCGGGCCCTTGCCGCTGCACTTCAGGGTCAGGGTCGCCGCCTGGGCGCTGCCGGCGAGGGCGAGCAGCGCGACGATCGCGAGGACCAGGGACAGGATCACGGGCTTGTCGGAGATCTTCATGGCGCGGCAGGATAGGCGTCCGGCGCCGGCCGAGGGACGCTCGCGCGCGCCCGGCATGGGTGAGAATCCCCCGGTGTCCGCCGGGCCCGAGATCGAGCTGAGCGCCGCGCAGGCGCGCCGCGCGGCGCTGGCGGCCCAGGGCCTGACGGTGGCGCGGCCGCGCGGGCGGGTCGACGTGCGCCACGTGCGCCGCGCCCTCGACGCGCTCGGCATCGTCCAGCTCGACTCGGTGAACGTCTTCAGCCGCTCCCACTACATGCCGCTGTTCTCGCGGCTCGGGCCCTACCCGCGGGAGACGCTCGACCGCCTCAGCGTGCACCAGGACGGGATCGACGCGAACGCCAGGGCCGACCGGCGCGAGCTCTTCGAGTACTGGGGGCACGAGGCCTCGCTGGTCCCGATCGACATGCAGCCGCTGCTGCGCTGGCGGATGGCGCGCGCCGGGGAGCTCGCCTGGGCCGGGGTGGCGCGGGTCGGGCGCGAGGAGCGGGCGCTGGTGCGGCGGGTGCTGAAGCTGGTCCGCGAGCGGGGGCCGATCCGGGCGAGCGAGGTCGGCGGGCCGCGACGCGTGCGCCGGCCGGGCGAGATGTGGAACTGGAACGACGGCAAGAAAGCGCTCGAGTACCTCTTCTTCGCGGGCGAGGTGGCGGCCGAGCGCCGGGTCAACTTCGAGCGCCTCTACGACCTGCCGGAGCGGGTCCTCCCCGCCTCGATCCTGGCGATGCCGACGCCGGGCGAGGCCGAGGCCCAGCGCGAGCTGCTGCTGTTCGCGGCGCGCCGGCTCGGGCCGGCGACCGAGCCCGACCTCGGCGACTACTTCCGCCTCCCCCGCGCCGACTCGAAGGCGCGCCTGGCGGAGCTGGTCGAGGCCGGGGCGCTGGTGCCGGTCGCGGTCGCGGGCTGGGACGTCCCCGCCTACGCCCCGCCCGACCTCTACGTGCCGCGGCGGATCCGGGCGCGCGCCCTGCTCACCCCGTTCGACTCGCTGGTCTGGGCGCGCGAGCGCACCGAACGGCTCTTCGGCTTCCGCTACCGGATCGAGATCTACGTGCCGGCGGCGAAGCGGGTGCACGGCTACTACGTCCTCCCCTTCCTGCTCGGCGACCGGCTGGTCGCCCGGGTCGACCTCAAGAGCGACCGCCAGGCGGGGGTGCTGCGGGTGGTCGGCGCCTTCGCCGAGCCCGGGATCGAGGAGCGCGTCGTCGCACGCGAGCTGGCCGACGAACTAGGTTTGGTGTCGAGATGGCTGGAACTGGGCGGAGTCGAGGTGGGGCGCAAAGGCGACTTGGCGCCGGCGCTGCGCGAGGCGGTCGCTGATGCCGCAGGATGACTACACCTTCGGTGACTCCGAGCTGGCCGAGCGCCGGCTGGAGCTGCTCGGCACCACCTTCCAGGACACGACGCGGGACTTCCTCCGGGCGGCGGCGCCCATGGAGCCGGCGCTGGCGGTCGACCTCGGCAGCGGGCCGGGTCACACCACGGTGCTGCTGCGCGACACGCTGCGCCCGAAGCTGACCGTCGCGATCGACTTCTCCGAGGCCTACGTCGCGGCGACCGCGGCGCGGGTCGGCGACGAGCCGGGGGTCGAGGTGCTGGAAGCCGACGTGCTCGAGCTGCCGGAGCGGGTCGGCGCGGCGGACGTGATCTTCGTGCGGATGCTGCTCACCCACCTGCGCGACCCGCTCGGCGCGGTCGACCTCTGGCTGGAGCGGCTGGCCCCCGGCGGCGTGCTGCTGCTGGAGGAGGTCGAGTCGATCGAGACCGAGGAGCCGGCGCTGGCGCGGTACCTGGCCCTGCAGCGGGAGATGCTCGAGGCGAACGGGAACCGGCTGGAGATCGGGCCGCGGCTCGACGCCGAGCTGGCCGCCCACCCGGCGCTGCGCGGCAGCGAGGTGACGCGGTTCCAGCCGGGCGCGGGCGTCGCGGCGCGGATGTTCGGGATGAACTTCGGCACCTGGCGGGACCGCCGCGAGGTGGTCGAGGCGCACGAGACCGAGGAGCTCGACGCGATCGCCAAGGGCCTCGGCCGCGTCGCCACCGCCCCCGAGGACTCCGCCCCGATCACCTGGGGCATGCGCCAGATCGTCCTCGCCCGCTGACGGCGCGGAAGCTGGGAGGATCGGGGACGGAATGCGCGCGCTTGTGTGTCCGGACTCGTTCAAGGGGACCTTCTCGGCGGTCGAGGTGGCGGCGGCGGTCGGGGCCGGGATCGAGGACGCGGGCGGCGAGGTCGATCTGTGCCCGGCCGCCGACGGCGGCGAGGGGACGGCGACGACGGTGCGCGCCGCGATCGGCGGCGAGGTGAGGACGGTGCCCGCGCATGATCCGCTGGGGCGGCCGATCGAGGCGAGCTTCGTCCTGGTCGAGGACGGCATGACGGCGGTGGTCGACACCGCGGCGGCGTCGGGGCTGCCGTTGGTGGCGGCGGCGGAGCGCGACGCCGAGGCGGCGAGCAGCTACGGAACCGGCGAGCTGATCGCCGCGGCGGTCGAGGCCGGGGCGAGACGGGTGCTGCTGGCGGCGGGCGGCAGCGCGATGACCGATGGCGGCCTGGGGGCGATCGAGGCGCTGCGGGAGCGGGGGTTCGTCGGGGGCGGCGGGCGGGGCACGGGGGCGGGCGCGGGTAGGGCCGAGGGCGCGGATGGTTGGGCGCGGTCGGACGGCACCTCCGGCGCGACCCCAGCTGCCGACCGTCGGGGTGGTGCCGGAGATGTGGTCCTGGTGGTGCTCTGCGATGTGACGACGAGGTTCGAGGACGCGGCGCGGGTGTTCGGGCCACAGAAGGGGGCCGATGCCGCCGCGGTGGAGCGGCTGGCGGAGCGGTTGGGGCGGATCGCGGCGGAGCTGCCGCGGGACCCGCGCGGGGTGCCGATGACCGGGTGCGCCGGCGGGCTGTCGGGTGGGTTGTGGGCGGCGTTCGGGGCGGAGCTGCGGCCCGGGGCCGAGTTCGTCCTCGACCTGCTCGGCTTCGAGGGGCGGCTCGCGGCCGCCGACCTGGTCGTCGCCGGCGAGGGGCGGATCGATTCGCAGAGCCTCGAAGGCAAGATCGTCGGCCAGATCGCGGCGCGCTGCGAGGCGGCCGGCAAGCCCCTGCACGTCGTCGTCGGCCAAGACGCCTTCGAGCCCGCCGCCGCGACGGCAGCCGGGATCGCCTCGATCACCGAGGCCGGCACCCTCGCCGCCCTCCGCGCCACCGGCCAAACCCTCGCCACTTGATGAGTTCGCAGAAATAACCGGATAGCGAAGGAAAGTGCGAACGCACCGTGGGGCGCCCACCGATGAGTTCGCAGAAATCACCGGATAGCGGCGAGAAGTGCGAACGCACCGCGGGGGCCACTGATGAGTTCGCAGAAATCGCCGCTATGCGGGGCTAAGTGCGAACGCAGCGGGGTCGGCAGGCGGTGGGGACGCGGATTGGGGCTTGGGACCGGGTCGGGTGCGGAGGTGGCCGTGGGGCCGGAGGCGAGGTCGGCTTGGCGGCGGGGCTGGGCGGGGTCGTCGATAAAGCTCCAGGCGGACTGGGCGCGGGGTCCCGCACCGGATGGGGCGGCCGTGGAAGGCGTCGGCGAAGCAGTCGATGCAGGCGAGCGGGATCCCCAGAGGCAGCGCGTCGCGGCGACGAGCGGCGGGTCGGCGCGGGCATCGACCGCCAGGTTCGAGTAGTCGGTGTCGTCCCGGTTCGACATCGCAGGCGGGATCGATGGCGCTCGTCCGGCCCTGGCCGAAATGCGGGCTTCGGGTTAGAGTGCGCGCAGAGTGCGGCTGACTGAACGAGATTTCTGCGGGCTTCCACGGTCGACGACGGTCGCGTTCCTCGTCGCCCTGCTCGCGATGGCGCTCGTCGCCGTGCCGGCGGCGGCCGCGGCGCCGCTCTCGATCCGGATCGAAGGCAACCACTTCGTCAACGGCGAAGGGCAGGCGATCCGGCTGCTCGGGGTGAACCATTCGAGCTCGGAGTACGACTGCATCCAGGGCAACGGGACCGACGACGGCCACTTCGACGACGCCGACGCCGCCGCGATCGCCGCCTGGAACGCGAACGCGGTGCGCATCCCCCTGAACGAGGACTGCTGGCTCGGCCTGAACGGCTACGGCGGCAACGACGTGCTCGAATACCGCCAGGCGATCGAGAGCTACGTCGCCGCCCTCAACGCCCACGGGCTCTACGCGATCCTCGACCTCCACTGGTCGGCGCCGGGGATCGAAGTCGCGCTCGAACAGCAGCCGATGCCGGACGCCCACTCGACCGCCTTCTGGACCGACGTCGCCACCGCCTTCAAAGGCAACCCGGCGGTCGTCTTCGACCTCTTCAACGAGCCGTTCTCACCCACCGACCCGCGCTCCGGCGACGACCTCAACCCCGCCGACGCGGTCAGCTGGAACTGCTGGGAGAACGGCGGCTGCTCGACCGCCTCCTACAACGACGAAGGCAAAAGGACCGGGCACACCTACACCGTCGTCGGCATGCAGACCCTCGTCGACGCGATCCGCGCGACCGGCGCCACGCAGCCGGTGATGGTCGGCGGGCTCGACTACGCCAACGACCTCTCGCAATGGGCCGACCACGCCCCGGACGACCCGCTGAACCAGGAGGCCGCGTCCTTCCACAACTACATGGGGAAGGAATGCGACAACGTCGACTGCTGGAACAGCGAGATCGCCGCGGTGGCCGCCAACGTGCCGGTCGTCACCGGCGAGTTCGCCGAGGACAACTTCGAAAATTCGACCTGTGCCAACAAGACTCCGAACAACTTCGACAACGAATACATGAGCTGGGCCGACGCGCACGGGGTCAGCTACCTCGCCTGGGCCTGGCTCGTCGAGTCTCCGAGCGAGATCGCGGCTGACGAATGCGACGCCCACATCCTGATCACCGACTACAGCGGCACGCCGGCCTCGCCCAACGGGGTGGCGGTGCGCAACCACCTGCTGTCGCTGCCGCCGGGGGGCCGGAACACGAGCCCCGCGCCGCCGGCGGGAGGCGGTGGCGGCGGTGGTGGGAATGGCGCCGGCGGGAACGGCGGTGGTGGCACGGGCAGGAAGGGCGGCGGCGGCAAGACGCAGGCGTCGCCGATCAAGCTGACCAAGTTCCACGCCACGGTGCTGAGCGGCGGCAAGGTCCGCTTCCGGCTCGAGGCGGCCGAGTCGTGCACGGCGACGGTCGCCGGCCGGACGGTGAAAGCGTTCAAGCTCGGCGGCGGCAAGCCGCGCAAGGTCGGGCTCGGCTCGGCCCACCTCGGCCTCGCCGCGGGCAAGCCCGGCACGGTGACGCTGAAGCTGCCCGCCAAGGCGCGCGGCCTGTTGGCGGCGCAGGGGTCCCTGCGCGCCCGCTTCACCGTCACCCTGAGCGGCGGCGGCGCGACGACCAGCACGCCGCGCGTGTTGACCCTCGGCGAGCCGCAGGCGAAGTCGCAGTCGCACTGAGGCCGACCTCGACCCGGAGCTCGGGCGGGATGGCGCGACGCGGGCCCGGCGCCTCCTTCACCGATCACACCCCGATCGGCACCGCGGCGACGACCGTCGCGGTCAAGGACCTGATCAACCTCGCCGGGATGGTCACCACGCCGGGCTGCCGGGCGATCGCGCGGATCGGCCTCCCGGCCTGACGAGGAGCGCCACCCCCGCACCACGGAGTGAGTTCGCAGAAATCACCGCATAGCGAAGGAAAGTGCGAACGCACCGCGGGGCGTCCACTGATGCGTTCGCAGAAATCACCGCATAGCGGCGAGAAGTGCGAACGCGCCTTGCGGTGGGCGGTACTCATGAGTACCATCGCCGACATGAGCGAGACCCACCGCCTTCCCGACGGTCCCAAGACGCCCGAACTCCTCAACGGCCTGGCCTTCCTGGTCGCCCGCAACCGGGTGATCAAGCGATGGCAGCGCCGCTACGGCGACACCTTCACGGTGCGGATGCCGACCTTCGGCCAGATGGTCGTCGTCACCACCCCGGACCTGGTCAAACAGGTGTACACGGCGAAGCCCGACGTGCTGCACGGGGGGAAGAACCCGCTCGGCGAAATCCTCGGTCCGGGCTCGCTCTTCTCGATGGACGAAGAGCAGCACCTGAAGGAGCGGCGGATGCTCCTGCCCCCCTTCCACGGCGAGCGGATGCGCTCCTACGAAGCGATCATCGAAGAGGAGGCCCTGCGGGCGATGGACTCCTGGCCGGACGGGGTCGAGTTCGCCGCGATCGAGTCCTTCCAGACGATCACCCTGCGGATCATCCTGCGCGCCGTGTTCGGCGCCGAAGGCCGCGAGCTGAGCGAACTGGAAAGGCTGCTGCCGCCGATGACGACGCTCGGCCAGCGCCTGGTGACGACGCCGATCCTGCGCCGCGACTGGGGCCGCCGCAGCCCCGGCGCCCGCTGGAAGCGGATGCACGCCTCCTACCGACGGCTGGTCGACAAGATCGTCGACGACCACCTCGCCGATCCCGACCTCGAGCAGCGGATCGACATCCTGGCGATGATGCTGCGGGCCCAGCTCGAGGACGGCGGCCAGGTCGACCACTCCGACGTCGCCGACGAGCTCCTCACCCTGCTGGTCGCCGGCCACGAGACCACCGCCTCGGCGCTCTCCTGGTCGGTCGAGCGCCTCCGCCGCCACCCGGCGATCCTGCGCCGGCTCGAAGACGAGGCGCGCACCGACGAGAACGCCCTGCGCCTGGCGACCGCGGAGGAGGTGCTGCGGGTGCGCCCGGTGATCAACGCCACCGCCCGCCTGGTGATGAAGCCCTTCGCGCTCGGCGAGTGGCTGGTGCCGCCCGGCTCGCGCGTCGTCACCGGCATCGCCCTCCTGCACAAGGACGGCCGCTTCCACGAGAACGCGCGCGGCTTCGACCCCGACCGCTACGTCGGCAGGAAACCGGACACCTACGCCTGGATCCCGTTCGGCGGCGGCGTGCGCCGCTGCCTCGGCGCCGCCTTCGCGCAGTTCGAGATCGACATCGTGCTGCGCACCCTGCTGCGCAGCTTCGAGCTGCAGACGACCACCGAGCCGGGCGAGCGGGAAAGCTTCCGCGGCGTCGCCTTCGCCCCCTCGAAGGGCGGCGCGACGGTGGTGCGGCGGCGGGCGCTCGGCGGGCCCGGTGAGGCTCAGTCGGCGGCGGCGCCGGAGAGCGCCGACTTGATCACGGCCTTGAACTCGTAGGAGGCGCGGCCCAGGTCCTCGCCGCGGACCAGCGCCCGCACCAGCGTCTGGTGCAGGCCGCTGACCAGCATGTAGGCGCGCTCGATCGAGACCGGCTCGACCCGCGGATCGCGGGTCGAGTCGCTCTCCACCACGGAGACGATCAGCTCGGCGTAGCGCTCGAAGCCTTCGCGCTGGGCGACCACGGTGCGCTCGCCGACCTCCGGCGCGGCGAAGGTCCTGGTCAGGGCGGGGTCCCCGGTGACCAGCGCCAGGTAGGTGTCGACGGCCTGGTCGATCTGCACCTCGATCGGCTGCTCGCGGTCGATCGCCCCGTCGACCGCCTCGAGGAAGGCGTCGGCGAGCGACTGCATCAGCTCGACGAAGCAGGCTTCCTTGTCCTCGAAGTGGTTGTAGAAGGTGCGCCGGGAGGCGTGCGCGTGGCGGACGATGTCGGAGACCTGGGTCTGGGCCAGGCCTTTCTCGCGGATCGAGGCGGCGAGCCCGTCCATCAGCCGCCGGTGCTGGGCCGCTTTCTCGGTCTCGGCGTCGACACTCACCTCGCCAACGCTACCCGCCCGCGTCGCGCTCGACCTGGCCCGCCGATGGCGGGGGTCGGGTCGAGCGCGGTGCGGGCGGCGGCTGGGTCGAGCGCGGTGGCGGGGCGCGGGTTAGATCGACCGCGGGGCGGAGTGGCGCGGGTCAGGTCGACCGCGGCGGCGGGCTCAGGCCGCGGCCGGGGTGGCGAAGGCCTCGCCGGGGACGATGGACTCGCGGCCCTGGTCGGCGGCGACGGCGGCGTCGGTGAGCCGGCCGGCGTGGACGGAGAGGCCGCCGAGGAAGCCGGGGTCGGCGGTCAGGGCCGCCTCGGCGCCCTGGTCGGCGAGCCGCACCACGTAGGGGAGCGTGGCGTTGGTCAGCGCCCGGGTCGAGGTGATCGGCACCGCGCCCGGCATGTTGGCGACGCAGTAGTGGCTGATCCCGTCGACCTCGTAGACCGGGTCGGAGTGGGTGGTCGGGTGGGAGGTCTCGAAGCAGCCGCCCTGGTCGATCGAGACGTCGACGAGGACCGAGCGCTGCCGCAGCAGCTTCAGCTGGTCGCGGCTGACCACGTGCGGGGCCTTGGCGCCCTTGACCAGGACGGCGCCGATCACCAGGTCGGCTTCGGCGAGGCGCGCCTCGATCTCGAGCGCGGTCGCGTACCCCGTCTTGGCGGTGCCGGCGAAGGTGTTGTCGAGTTCCCGCAGGCGGTCGATCGAGCGGTCGAGGATCGTCACGTCGGCGCCGAGGCCGACCGCCATCCGGGCCGCGTTGGCGCCGACGATGCCGCCGCCGATCACCAGCACCTTGCCCGCGGCGACGCCGGGGACGCCGCCGAGGAGGACGCCGGAGCCGCCCGCCGGCCGGCCCAGCATGAAGGCGCCGGCCTGGGTCGCGAGCCGCCCCGCCACCTCGCTCATCGGCGCCAGCAGCGGCAGCCTGCCGTTGATGTCGGTGACGGTCTCGTAGGCGATGCAGGTGGCGCCGGAGTCGATCAGGCCCTGGGTCAGCTCCGCGTCGGGGGCCAGGTGGAGGTAGGTGAAGAGCGTGTGGCGCGCCTCCAGCATCGCCACCTCGGGCGGCTGGGGCTCCTTCACCTTGACGATCGTCTCCGCGGCGGCGAAGACGGCGGGCGCGTCGGGGAGGATCTCGGCGCCCTGGGCGACGTAGTCCTCGTCGGCGATCGCCGAGCCGATGCCCGCGCCCGCCTGGATCACGACCTCATGCCCGCGATCGGTCAACTCGCGTACGCCGGCCGGGGTCATCGCGACCCGGTACTCGTGGACCTTCACCTCGCTCGGCACGCCGATCTTCATCCGTCTGCTCCTTCTCGCGCGTTTCTCAGGGCGTTCGCCCTCGGGGGGATCCGGACAGACTGCGACATCCCTTGCGTTTCACCAAGTGATCTGCCGTAACCTCCTCGTTTCCACAGCCATGGACGAGATCGACGACAGCATCCTCAACATCCTCGCCACAAACGGAAGGGCCTCCTTCGCCGCGATCGGCGCCGAGGTGGGACTCAGCCCGCACGGCGCCGCCGACCGCATCCGCCGGCTCGAGCGCGACCGGGTGATCACCGGCTACTCGGCGCGGATCGACCCGGCCGGGGTCGGCCGCTCGCTCGACGCCTTCATCGACATCCGCCTCCTCCCCGCCACCGACCCGGAGGACTTCGAGCGCCGCATCGCCGGGCTGACCTCGGTGCGCGAGCTCGCCTTCCTCACCGGCCGCTTCGACTATCAGCTGAGGGTGGCCTGCCGGGACGCCGAGGACCTGAACGACACGGTCCGCGCGATCCGCCAAGGCGGCGCCGCCGGCACCGAGACGCGAATCGTCCTCCGTTCGGCGCGCTTCGAGCGTGGGCTGGTGTAGGAGGGGCCGGCGGCGGACGGGGCCGAGGGACGCGGCGGCCCCGCGGCCGACGCGTCCCGGGCGAAGGACGCCGTGGACCCGCCCTCCCGGCGGCGGCCCGGGCGGGCTGCGGCCGCCCCGGGGTGGGCGGGTCCACGGGGAGAGGTGCGAGGGACGCCGGGGGTGCCGGGGGCATCGCAGGGACGGGAAACCCACGAAGACCGGAGGAACTCCACGAAGGCGGGAGGAACGTCACGGAGACGTGGAACGCCAAGGAGACGTGGATCGTCACCGGGACCTGCCCCGAGGCTTTGACCTGTCCCCAGACTTTGCTCAAGAGTCTGCGTGGAAACATTTCGGGTACCTGACACCCGAAACGTTCCACACACCTTCCTGACCGGTGGGATCTCCCCCGGAACGCCCACGTCCCTGTGTCGTTCCCCACGGAAGGCTCACGTCCCGGGCGTCTCGTGGCGGCCACAGCCAGCCCGGGCCGCCACGAGACGCCCGGGACGCCCGTCCCCGGCCGCC
>DATJUK010000136.1:0-8242 GCA_035502495.1 Solirubrobacterales bacterium | reverse complement strand
AGACGTCCGGGACGTGACGACTCTCACCGAGTGAGCGCGGTCACAAACGTTTGTTCGTTTGCTGCCGATACTTGTTTGGGCCGCAAAGCAATACGGAAGAGAATCAGCATGGAGAAGACCTGGAACGTGACCCTGTACCGCGACGGCAAGCCCGTCAGCGAGCGGCGTGGCGTCAGTCAAAGCGACGCCGTCGCGCAGATCTACCGCCTCGCCCGCACGGATGCGCCGTTGCACACGGTCGAGGAGAGCATCGAGCCGGACACGCGCGAACTTCGGCTCGCCGCCGCCTGAGGCGCGCGGAGCCAAGCGCTGTGCCGCCGTCGCCCACCCGGGCGGCGGTCGGCTGAGACGCCGCCCGATTTCGGGCGGCGTTCGTCTTGGAGCGCACCCGACGATCCAGGCGGGTCGGACGCTCGTCGCTTGGGGTGGGCCCGTCCAGGGGGGTCGGATCCTCGCTTCGAGGAGCGCCGCGCCCTCGTCCAGGGGGGTCGGATCCTTGCTTCGAGGAGCGCCGCGCCCTCGTCCAGTCGGGTCGGATGCTTGCTCCTTGGGAGCGCGCCCGTCGGCAGGGCCGGATGGTCGCGCTAGGAGGCGGGGGCCTCGACGCTGCCGCCGCGCTTCGCCGCTTCGGCTACCGCGCGCTCGACCGAGTCGACGTCGCGGACCGCGCCGGTGTCGGCGGAGGTCGCCATCGCCGCGTAGGCACGGAGGGCAGGCGAGACGATGCGCTCGCGCGCCGCGGGAACGTAGCCGCGGCCGGCCAGCAGGGCCTCGCGGCGCTCCTCCAGCACCTCGTCGCTCAGCTCGAGCTCGATCGAGCGGGAGGGGATGTCGATCGCGATCGTGTCGCCGTCCTCGACCAGGGCGATCGCGCCGCCCGAGGCCGCCTCCGGGGAGACGTGGCCGATCGAGAGCCCCGAGGTGCCGCCGCTGAAGCGCCCGTCGGTGAGCAGCGCGCACTTGGCGCCGAGGCCGAGGCCCTTCAGGTAGGAGGTCGGGTAGAGCATCTCCTGCATGCCGGGACCGCCCTTCGGCCCCTCGTAGCGGATCACCACCACGTCGCCGGCGGCGATCTGGCCGCCGAGGATCGCCTCGACCGCTTCGTCCTGGGACTCGAGCACGCGGGCCGGGCCGCGGAAGGTGAGGATCGACTCGTCGACGCCGGCGGTCTTCACCACGCAGCCGCGCTCGGCGAGGTTGCCGTAGAGGATCGCCAGGCCGCCGTCGGCCGAGTAGGCGTGGGCGACGTCGCGGATGCAACCCGCGGCCGCGTCGAGGTCGAGCGACTCCCAGCGCTCCGACTGCGAGAAGGCGGTGGCGGAGCGGACGCAGCCGGGGGCGGCGTGGAACAGCTCGACCGCCTCCTCGGTGGCGTTGCCGCCGCGCAGGTCCCAGTCGTCGAGCCAGCGCTCCAGCGAGTCGGCGTGGACCGTGTGGACGCCCTCGTTCAGCAGCCCGCCGCGGCGCAGCTCGCCGAGGATCGCCGGGATGGCGCCGGCGCGGTGGACGTCCTCGACCAGGTAGTCGCCGCTCGGGGCGACCTTGCAGATGTTCGGCACGCGGCGGGAGAGCTCGTCGATGTCGGCCATCGTGAAGTCGACCTCCGCCTCCTGGGCGGCGGCCAGCAGGTGGAGCACGGTGTTGGTCGAGCCGCCCATCGCGATGTCCAGCGTCATCGCGTTCTCGAACGCCTCGCGGGTGGCGACCGAACGCGGCAGCACGCTCTCGTCGTCCTCCTCGTAGTAGCGCCTGCAGAGGCCGACCACGGTGCGGCCGGCGTCCTCGTAGAGCTCCTTGCGCGCGGTGTGGGTGGCGAGCGTGGTGCCGTTGCCGGGCAGGGCGACGCCGAGCGCCTCGGTCAGGCAGTTCATCGAGTTGGCGGTGAACATCCCCGAGCAGGAGCCGCAGGTTGGGCAGGCCGCCTCCTCGATCCGGGCGATGTCGTCGTCGGAGACCTCGGTGGCGACCGCGTCGGCGATCGCCGAGATCAGGTTGACCCGCTTGCGCACGGTGCCGTCCTCGAGCACCGCGGTGCCGCCCTCCATCGGCCCGCCGGAGACGAAGACCGTCGGGATGTTGAGACGGAGCGCCGCGTTCAGCATCCCGGGGGTGATCTTGTCGCAGTTGGAGATGCAGACCAGGGCGTCGGCGCAGTGGGCGTTGACCATGTACTCGACCGCGTCGGAGATCAGGTCGCGCGAGGGCAGCGAGTAGAGCATCCCGTCGTGGCCCATCGCGATCCCGTCGTCGACCGCGATCGTGTTGAACTCGCGCGGCACCCCGCCCGCCTCGTGGACGGCGGCGGCGACCACCTCGCCGACCGGGCCGAGATGGGTGTGGCCGGGGACGAACTGGGTGAAGGAGTTGGCGATCGCGACGATCGGCTTGCCGAAGTCCTCGCGGGCGACGCCGGTGGCGCGCAGCAGCGCGCGGGCGCCGGCCATGTTGCGGCCATGGGTGACGGTGTGGGAGCGAAGCTCGGGCATCCCGTAAAGGTACCGGCCTCCCCCACCCAGGTGAGTTCGCAGAAATCACCGCATAGCGAGGACTTCTGCGAACGCCCGTCAGGGGAGGGCGGCGGCGAGGGCGGACCACTCGGCGCGCGGGACGCCGGTGGCGCCGAGGGCCTGGAGGGCGACGTGGTCGGCGCCCGCCTCGCGGTGGGCGCGCACGGTGGCGGCGACCTCGGCGGCGCTCCCGTGCGGGATCACGTGGTCGATCAGCCGGTCGGAGCCGCCGCCCTCGATGTCGGCTCGCTCGAAGCCGTGTTCGAGCAGCGCGTTGGTGTAGTTGCGCAGGCCCAGGTAGAGCTCGGCGTAGCGGCGCGCCGTCGCCCGCGCCCGCTCGACGTCCTCGTCGAGCACGTAGGCGACCTCGGGGATGACCAGCGCCTCCGGGCCGACCGCGGCCCGCGCCGCGCGGGTGTGGTCGACCGAGGTGAAGTAGGGGATCGTGCCGAGCGAGCGCCGGGCGCTCAGCGCCAGCATCTTCGGGCCGAGGGCGGCGAGGATGCGGCGCCCCACCGGGATCGGCTCGGCGGCCGCGTCGATCCCGTCGAGGAACCGTTCGAGCGCGGTCAGCGGCCGCCTGTAGTCACTGGTCGCCTCCGGGTGCCCGACCCCGATCCCGACGCAGACTCGACCTGGATACTCGGCCTCGAGCTCGGCGTATTCGCGGGCCAGGTCGACCGGGTCGTAAGTCCAGATGTTGACCACCGAGGTGGCGATCGTCAGCCTCTCCGAGCCCTCCAACAGCGGGCGCACCTGCGCCAGGCGCGGCGAGCCGCCGAGCCAGAAGGTGGAGAGCCCGGCCGCCTGCGCCGCGGCCGCCGCCTCACCGGCGTTCTCCGCGCCGATCGCCCGATATGAAGTCCACGCTCCGTACTCGCCGAAGCCCATGGCCGGAGATTAGGGAGGTCGACTCCTCGGCCCTTCGGGTCCGCCTGCGGCGTGTGCTTCAATCGTCGGACCAGAGAAAGGAGGTGGTCCTAATTTTGAGTCACATGCTTGAAGGGACTCTGGAGGTGCAGGGCCGCTAGGCGCCGCACTGGTTCGGGCGCCCGGCGAATCCACCCCGGGCACCGGCGTACGCGTGGAGGTCGCGCTTTGTCCCACGCGACCGAGGTGTCATGCGTACGTTCCCATGCACCAGATTCGAGAGGGCCGTCCTTCGGGGCGGCCCTCTTTTTCGTGCTAGCCGCGCTCCGTGGCGAGCTCGACGAAGTAGTCGAGCGCCCCCGGGTCGGCCAGCGAGTCGCGGCTCACCACCACCTCCGGGTCGGCGCCCATCAGGATCCGCTTCACCGGCACCTCGACCACCTTGCCCGAGAGGGTGCGGGGGACGGCGGCGATCGCCGTGACCCGGTCGGGGACGTGGCGGGGGCTGGTGCGCTCGCGGATCGCCCGGGCCAGGGACCGCTCCAGGGCCTCGTCGAGCTCCACCCCCTCGCGGAGGACGACGAAGAGCCAGATCATTCCGTCGGTGCCCTCGCGGGGGAGGTCGACGACGAGGGCGTCGAGGACGTCGGGGGATCCGAGCACGGCGCGGTAGATCTCGGCGGTGCCGATCCTGATCCCGCCGCGGTTGATCGTCGAGTCCGAGCGGCCGTGGATGATCGCGGTGCCGCGGTCGGTGATCTCGATCCAGTCGCCGTGGCGCCAGACGCCGGGGAACATCTCGAAGTAGGACTCGCGGTAGCGCTCGCCGCTCTCGTCGCCCCAGAGGTAGAGCGGCATCGAGGGCATCGGCGCGGTGATCACCAGCTCGCCGACCGCGCCGACCAAAGGGCGGCCCTCGGGGTCCCACGACTCCACCGCCGCCCCCAGCGCCCGCGCCTGCAGCTCGCCCCGGTATACCGGCAGGGTGGGGACGCCGCCGACGAAGGCGGTGCAGAGGTCGGTGCCGCCGGAGGTCGAGAAGAGCCAGGTGTCCTCGCCGAGGTGCTCGTAGATCCAGTCGAAGCCCTCCGGGGCGAGGGGCGAGCCGGTCGAGCCGACCGCCCGCAGGCGGGAGAGGTCGCGTCCCTCCCTCGGCTGGACCTCGGCCTTCACGCAGGCCGAGATCCAGGCGGCCGAGGTGCCGAGCATCGTGATCCCGGCCTCCTCGGCGAGGTCCCAGAGCACGCCCATGTCGGGGTGGCCGGGGTTGCCGTCGAAGAGGACTATGGCGGCCTCGGTCAGCAGGCCCGAGACGAGGAAGTTCCACATCATCCAGCCGGTGGTGGTGAACCAGAAGAGGCGGTCGCCGGGGTGGGCGTCGGTGTGGAGGTGCATCTTCTTCAGCTGCTCCAGCAGGATGCCGCCTTGGCCCTGGACGATCGCCTTCGGCAGCCCGGTGGTGCCCGAGGAGTAGAGGACCCAGAGCGGGTGGTCGAAGGGGACGCGGGTGAAGGTCGGCTCGGTGCCCTCGCCGCGGGCCAGCAGCTCCTCCCAGAGGATCGTGTCGGGGAATTCGGCGGCACCGGACGTCGCGCTCGCCCCGGGGTCGAGGTAGGGGAGGAGGACGGTCGCCTCGAGCGAGGGCATCGCCTCCCGCAGGCGGGCGACGACCCCGGTGCGGTCGAAGTCCCGACCGCCGTAGCGGTAGCCGTCGACGCAGATCAGCACCTTGGGCTCGATCTGGGCGAAGCGGTCGATCACCGCGCCGGCGCCGAAGTCGGGCGAGGCCGAGGACCAGACCGCGCCGATCGAGGCGGTGGCGAGGAAGGCGACCACGGCCTCGGCGACGTTCGGCAGGTAGGCGACCACCCGGTCGCCCTCCTCGACCCCGAGCGAGCGCAGACCGGCGGCGCAGGCGCCCACCTTCTCGCGCAGCTCCCCCCAGGTGATCTCGGTGAGCTCGCGCAGCTCGGAGGTGTGGAGGATCGCCACGGCGGCGTCGTCCTTGCCGGCGAAGGCGCGCTCGGCCCAGTTCAGGCGGATGCCGGGGAACCACTCCGCGCCGGGCATCTCGCGCGCGGCCAGGGCGACGGTGCGCTCGCCGTCGTAGGCGACCTCGAAGTAGTCGAGGATCGAGTCCCAGAAGCCGTCGAGGTCGTCGACCGACCAGCGCCAGAGCTCCGGGTAGGTGGTCAGGTCGAGGCCGCGCTCGGCGCGCAGCCAGTCGGTGTAGGCGGTGAGGTTGGAGGCCTCGACCGCGGCCGCGGTGGGCTCCCAGAGAATCTCGGGGATCTCCTCCATCCGCCGGCACTTTATTCGGGTGTCGATACTCTCGGGCCGGATGCATGGCGAGCGAGGGACAGTCGAGGGGCGGCCGTGAGCGATCTCTTCGTCTGGCGCCAGGAGCCGCTCGGGGACGATCCCGGGGCGGTGACGCGGGCGCTGACCGAGGCGTTTGCCGCCGTTCGCGAGGCGCTCGAGGAGCGGCGCCCGGTGGTCGTCGTGGTCGCCGCGGGCGACCTGCTCGGCCAGGGCGAGCCGCTCGACGCCGCCGTCGCGACGGGGCTGCTCGGGATGGTGCGCACGCTCGGGATCGAGGGCGCCAGGCCGGGCTGGCGGATCAACGTCCTCGCCGCGCCCGGGATCGCCGCGCACCGGGGTGAGGGCGCGTTGGCGGTCGCCGCCGCCGACGAGGCTGCCGACGAAGAGGACCCGGTGGCGCTGACGATCGCGATGCTCGCCGAGTCCGCGCTGACCGGGCAGCTGCTGCAGGCCGGCGGCGCCAACCTGGGGAAACTGCCGGCGTGACGGGCGGCGGATGCGGGCGGCGGAGCGGCCCGTGGGCGGGGCGGGCGTGAGCGCGGCGATCGTCACCGGTGCCGCGGGCGGCCTCGGCGGGCGGATCGGCGAGCGGCTCGCCGCCGCGGGCCACGACCTGGTGCTGGTCGACCTCGACCCGAGGGTGGAGGAGGTCGCCGCCGCGCAGGGCGCGCGCGGGGTGGTCGCCGACCTGACCCGGGCGGAGGGCGTCGAGGCGGTGGTCGAGGCGGCCGGGACGGAGGTCGGCGTCCTCGTCAACAACGCCGGGATCACCCGCGACGCGCGCGCGACCAAGATGACCGAGGCGGACTTCGCCGCCGTGATCGAGATCAACCTGACCGCCGCGATCCGGCTGACCCTGGCCCTGGAGCCGGGCTTCATCGAGGGCGCCTCGGTGGTGAACCTGAGCTCGCGCGCCTCGCTCGGCAACTTCGGCCAGGCCAACTACAGCGCCTCGAAGGCGGGGCTGGTCGGCTTCGGCCGGGCGCTCGCCCAGCGCTGGGCGCCGCGGGTGCGGGTCAACGCGGTGGCCCCGAGCCTGGTCGACACGCCGATGACCCAGGCGATGCCTCCGGAGGTGCTGGCGAAGCTGGTCGCGAAAATCCCCGCCGGGCGGATCGGCACCCCCGAAGACGTCGCCGGAATCGTCGCCTTCCTCGCCTCGCCGGACGCCGCCTACGTCACCGGCCAGGTGATCTACGCCTGCGGCGGGCGCACCGTCGCGCCGTAGCCGCGACCAGCGCCGTGCGGAACCGGCGTTTGCGCGACCCGCGGCGCGTGGAACCGGCAGCTTGCGCGAGCCGCGCCTTGCGCGACCGCGGCGCGCGCGACCAGTGGCTTGCGCGACCGCGGCGTGCGCGACCAGTGGCTTGCGGAACCCGCGGCGTACCGCGACCGGGCGTCCTACCGCGACCCGCGTCCAACCTTCCTACACGACCCGCGTTCTCCATATAAAGTTCCCCGAGCATTTGGTGACGATTTCTGCATTGCGGGGACGATGACGCCTGCCGACGGTCAGGTGAGGCCCGCCCGCGTCCGGCGCAATCGCTCCCAGGACGTGATCGAGGCGGCGATCCGCGTCTTCCACAAGAAGGGGTACGCGTCGGCGTCGATCCAGGACGTCGCCGCCGAGGTCGGGGTGCTGAAGGGCAGCCTCTACCACTACATCGACTCCAAGGAGGACCTCCTGGCGCGGATCTTCGAAGATTCCGCCGGCCACTTCGAGGCGATGCTGGCCGAGGCCGCGGCGCTCGACGCCCCGCCGCTCGAGCGCCTGCGCTCGTTCGGTCGCGAGTGCTCGCTCTGGTACCTGCGGAACATCGAGCGGGTCGGGATCTACGTCAAGGAGTGGGAGCATCTCTCCGGCAGCAGGCGCAAGGAAGTGGTGCGAATCCGCACGGATTACGAGCAGAAGCTCGCCGGATTGATCGGCGAGGTGAAGGCGGCGGGTGAGGCGCGGGCCGACCTCGACGTCAACTACGCGACCTACTTCATCTTCGGCGCCTTGAACGGGTTGCCCGACTGGTACCGGCGCCGCGGTCCCGACCCGGCCGAGCGGATCGCCGACGGTTACGCGGCGATGATCGTCGCCACCGTGGTCGGCGGGCGATAGCAGCCGGGCGGCGAGGCCGAGAGACCCGCGCGAGAATGTGGGGGCGGACGGGGCCAAGGGACGCGGGGGCCGGCGGCGGACGGGGCGAGGGACGCGGGGGCAGGTGACGGACGGGGCCGAGGGACGCGGCGGCCCCGCGGCCGACGGGGACCGGGCGGAGGACGCCGAGGGACCCGCCCTCCCGGCGGCGGCCCGGGCGGGCTGAGGCCGCCGCCGGGAGGGCGGGTCCGCGGGGAGGATGCGAGGGACGCAAGGAGCGGGCGTGGGACGCGGGGAGTGGGCGTCGGACACGGGGAGCCCGTGGAGGGACGCGGGAGCGCGCGTGGGATCCCCGTATCCCGTCCCCGGGCCCCGTCCCCCACGTCCCTCCACGGGCCTCCCGGGCCTTCGGCGCGCCCGGACGCGCTCTCGACTTTTTGGCCCCTATAGGGGC
>DATJUK010000135.1:0-5682 GCA_035502495.1 Solirubrobacterales bacterium | reverse complement strand
CCCAGTAGCCGGCTTCGGCGAGCTTCCTCTGTTCTTCCGCCGAGACCGCCTCGCTGGCGCTGACGATGTCGGTCGGGCGGACGTCGAGGCCGAAGGCGAGGCGCGGCACGGCGCGGTGGTTCGGCACCGCGATCGGGCCGCAGTCGGGGGAGAAGGCGCCCGCGTCGACGAGGTCGGTGAGGTCGTTCTCGATCCGGCCTTGGTTGGTGAGGTCGGTGTGGACCTGGCGGTCGAGGTCCCACTGGTTGGGAAGCCAGATCAGCACCATCAGGAGGACGACGCCGGCGAAGGCCTGCCACCAGATCCGCCACTTGTTCCCGCGGTCGAGGAAGCGCCAGCCGAGCAGGGCGAGGGCGAAGAAGATCGAGAGGAGCGCCCCGGCGAGCATCGTGTAGCGGGCGATGATCGCCAGCCCCGCCGCGCCGAGGACGGCGAAGGCGAGCAGGGCGAGGACGACGGCGGCGAAGCCGAGGGCGGAGCGGCGGGGGAGGAGCCAGATGCCGAGCACGAGGCCGCCGAAGCCGCCGATCATCCCCGGCCACTGCATCACTTCGCCGAGTCGCCGCGGCCCGTAGAGGATGACGTCGACCGGCCCCGTCTGTCGTTTCAGCGATTCGACCGTTTCCTGGGTCCCGGTCAGCGAGTAGAGCGGGTCCCCGGTCGTCACCGCGTCGAAGAGCACCCAGATGATCGGCCCGGCCAGCGCCAGCAGCCCGAGCCACGCCAGCTCCCGCGTCCCCCGCTCCCCCCGCCACCCCAGTTCCCACCCAAACACGGTGTTGATGGGCCGAAAAGCGCTCGTATCGAGCGCTTTTCGGCCCATCAACGCGGAGCCCGTGTCGGGCTGTGCGCTGGCGGCGGCGGTCGCGCGGCGGAGGTCGAAGGCGAGCCAGAGCCAGTAGGCGATCGCGAAGCCCCAGGCCTCGGGGCGCAGGAGGCCCGCCGGGACCAGCAGGGCGAGGACGGGACAGCCCGCCCGCGGCTTTCGCGCCTCTATATATAGGGCGCCGAGGCAGAGGGCGATGTAGGGGAGGTCGACGTAGGCGCGCAGGCCGTTGGAGAGGAACGGGGCCCGGGTGAGGACGATCACCGCGGCCACGACCCCCACCCAGCGGTCGAACCAGGTGGCTCCCAGCCGGTAGACGAACCAGGCGATCAGCCCGAGGCTGGCGTAGGCGAGGATCATCGTCACCGTGATCGGCGCTTCGCCGAACGGCGAGGTGACCAGGCCGATGAAGTCGGTCAGCGGATGGGGCGTGGGGGGCAGGGCGGCGCCGTAGTCGGGGCTCATCCCGTGGGCCAGTTCGCGCCCCCAGACCAGCGCGTAGATCGTGTCGTAATTGGGGAAGCCGACCGGGAAGATGACCAGCAGCACCGCCGTCACCACGGCGACCCAGGCGATCGGCGCGACCCATCTGGCGACCCTCGGTGGCACGGCGGCAACCTACCGAGCGGCCCTGAACGGCGTCCTGATGGGCGCGGCGGGGGGCCAATCCGCCCTGGATACACTGGCTGGAGGCCTTCATGAGCACCGAGTCCACCTCCCTCTACCGCCGCCACCGCCCCGGGTCCTTCGACGAGGTCGTCGGGCAGACCCATGTCGTGCGCACGCTGCGCAACGCGGTCGAGCAGGACAAGGTCCACCACGCCTACTTGTTCGTCGGCTCGCGCGGGACCGGCAAGACCTCGATGGCGAAGATCCTCGCCCGCTCGCTGAACTGCGAACGGGGCGGGCCGACGGTGACGCCGTGCGGGGAATGCGAGTCCTGTCGGACGATCGCGGCGGGGACCTCGATCGACGTGATCGAGATGGACGCCGCCTCGAACCGCTCGGTCGACGACGTCCGCGACCTGCGCGAGCGGGTCGCCTACGCGCCGGCGGGCGGGCACTGGAAGGTCTACATCCTCGACGAGGCGCACATGCTCACCAAAGAGGCCTGGAACGCCTTCCTGAAGACGCTCGAGGAGCCGCCGCCGCGCACCGTCTTCGTCCTGGCCACGACCGAGTCGCACAAGGTGATGGCGACGATCGCCGACCGCTGCCAGCGCTTCGACTTCCAGCGGCCCTCGCTGGAGCAGATCTCCGAGGTGCTGGCCCGGGTCGCGGCGAGCGAGTCGATCCAGGTCGAGGACGGGGCGGTGGCGATGATCGCCCGCTCCGCGCAGGGGAGCTTCCGCGACGCGCTGGGGACGCTCGACCAGTTGGTCGCCTTCGGCGGCGACGACGTGGGGCTCGACGAGGTGCTGGAGATGCTCGGCGCGGCGGACGCCGACCTGCTCTTCGAGGCGGTCGACGCGGTGGCCGCGGCCGATCCCAAGGAGGTCCTGCTCGGGGTCGAGAAGATGGCACGCTCGGGTCGCGATCCGTCGCAATTCGCGCGTGATCTGCTCGCCCACCTGCGCCACCTGCTGGTCACCCAGACGACCGGCGAGGTGCCGACCACCTTCGTCGTCACCGCCACCGACACCGCCCGGATCCAGCAGCAGGCCGGCGCCGTCGGCGCCGCCACCCTGGTCCGCACGATCGACGAGCTGGCCGCCGCCCTGGCCGCGGTCCGCGAGGGGGACGACGCCCGCATGGCGGTCGAGATCGCCCTGCTGAAGGCCGCCCGGCCGGACCTCGACCCGTCCACCGAGGGCCTCCTGCGCCGCATCGAGCGCCTCGAGGCCCAGCTCGCCGGCGGCAGCCCGCCGCCGATCGCCCCGCCGCCGGCCCCGAGCCGACCCGCCGACCCGACCCCCTCGACGCCCCACCCTTCGCGCCCCGAACCCCAGGCGACAGCCCCGGAGCCCCCCGCCGCCGAGGCGCCCGCGCCCCGGCCATCGGCGCCCGAGCCGTCTGCGACCGAAGCGCCGGACCCGGCGCCCACGCCCGCGCCCCGGCCATCGGCGCCCGAACCCGCCGCGCCCGAGCTTCAGCCGTCAGCGCCGGAACCCTCCGCAGCCGAGGCGCCCGAGCCCCAGCCGCCGGCGCCGGAACCCTCCGCAGCCGAAGCGCCCGAGCCCCAGCCGCCGGCGCCGGAACCCGCCGCAGCCGAAGCGCCCGAGCCTCAGCCGCCGGCGCCGGAACCCTCACCCAGCCAACCCTCCACGGCCGAGCCGGCCGCGCCTGAACCCTCGCCCGCCCCCGCCGGGGCCCCACCCGCGGGTGGCACGCCGGTGGGGGCCCCCCGCGGCGCGCAGGCGGCTCCGCCGCCGAGCACCGTGGGGGAAACCGGCGTGACAGGACCCGCGGCCGCCGACCCTTCGTCCCTCCGCGGTTCGTCCGCCGACCCCTCGTCCCTCGGCGATCCGTCGCTCCGCAGTTCGTCCCCCGCCACCCCCGACAGCCCCGCCCCCCCGTCCCAGGCCACCCCCGCCCGCTCACCCGACCTCGACCAGGTCACCCGCATCTGGCCCTCGGTCCTCGCCAAACTGGCCGAGAAAGCCCCGGCGCTGGCCGCCACCTTCGACGGTGCCCGTCCCGTCGCCTTCGACGACGAGGGCCTGGCGATCGGCTTCGCCCCCGATCAGCCCTTCAACAAACGCAAGGCCGAGTCGCCGGACCGCCGCGAGGCGCTGGTCGAGGCGTTCCGGGAGGTCACCGGCGAAGGGGTCTCGCCGCGCTATGTGATGCTGGCGGCGGACGAGGCCGCGGCCGCGCCGCCCCCCGACACCCCGGCGCCGGGCAGCGGTGCGATCGACGAGGATGAGTTGCTGGAGCGACTGAAGAGCGAGTTCGACGCGGAGGAGGTCAGTTAGGTGGCACGAGGCGGACCCGGGGGCTTCGACGTGAATGCCCTGATGAAACAGGCGCAGCAGATGCAGGACCAGATGCTGCAGGCGCAGGAGAAACTGAAAGAGGAAACGGTCGAGGGGAGCGCCGGCGGCGGCATGGTGAAGGTGATCGTCGGCGGCGACATGACCTTGCGGGCGATCACGATCGATCCCGAAGCTGTCGATCCCGAGGACGTCGAGCTGCTCCAGGAGATGGTGCAGGCGGCGGTCAACGAGGGGCTGCGGGCGGCGCAGGATCTGGCCGGCTCGAAGATGGGTGACGCGACCGGCGGCATGGGCGGCGGCCTCGGCGGGCTGCTCGGCTGAGCGCGCCCGCGGGTGAGGATCTGAGCGCGAGTTGAGCACCGAGGGCCCGGCACCGCTGGCGCGTCTGGTCGCCGAGCTCTCCCGCCTGCCCGGGATCGGCCAGCGCACCGCCCAGCGGCTCGCCTTCCACCTGCTGCGGGCGCCCGACGAAGAGGCCTTCGCGCTCGGCGAGGCGATCCGCGAAGTGAAGGAGAAGGTCGGACTCTGCGAGGAGTGCTTCAACCTCGCCGAGGGGCCGCTGTGCCGGATCTGCGCCGACGAGGGGCGCGACCGGACGACGATCTGCGTGGTCGAGGAGCCCGGCGACGTGATCCCGATCGAGCGCACCCACGAATATCGCGGCCTCTACCACGTGCTCGGCGGGGCGCTCTCGCCGATCGACGGGATCGACGCCGAGGACCTGAAGATCGCCGAGCTCCTCGTGCGTGTGGGCAGGGGGGACGTGGGCGAGGTCGTCCTCGCCACCAATCCCACCACCACCGGAGAGGCGACCGCCCTCCACATCGCCGAACGCCTCCGCGGGCAGGCCACCGTGACCCGCCTGGCGAGCGGCCTGCCGGTCGGCGCCGACCTCGAGCACGCCGACGAGGTGACCCTGGGGAAGGCCCTCGCCGGGCGCCGCAGCCTCGATTAGCCGACCGGCGGCGCCGCTGAGCGCCGCTTGGACGGATATCGCGTCGCAAAATGCGCTTTCCGGCAAGGTGCGCGTCCGGCCGGTCCGCCAATGTCCCGGCGTGGCCGGCGCCCCGAACGATGCCGATGTGACCCAACCGGGGGAGCGGCTGGACCGTCCCGGCCGGATGGCGATCGAGGTCGCCGAACGCCATCGCTCGCTGCTGGCGACGTTGCGCGAAGAGCTTGGTGACGCCGCCGGGCCTCAGTTCGCCGCCGCCGCCGAGCGGCTCGCCGAGGACTTCGGCGAGGTCACTGCGACCGCGGTCGAAGCTGCCTACGAGACCGTCCGCGACGAGGGCCGGGTGGGGGGGACGGTGGAGTTCATCCGCGCTCCGCAGGAAGAGCTGCCGAGCCTTTACCGGCCTGGCCACATGCGCCGCCGACTCGACCAGCTGATCGAGACCAACCGGCGCTACGGCCATCCCTTCGGCCTCGCCGTCTTCGACACCTCCGGTCCCGACACCAAGGATGGGGTCGACGCCGAGATGGCGCTGGCCGTGGTCAGCGCGGCGCTGCGCGACAGCATCCGGATCGTCGACGAAGCCTTCCGTCTGGAGGAGGAGGCGATCTGCGTCCTGGCTCCGAACCTGCGCACGGTGGAAGGGATGCAGATGGCCGAGCGCCTGCTCTCCCAGCTCGAGGAGCTGGAGCGGGCCGGCGGCCTGCGGATCGCGGTCACCGCCGGCGTCGTCGCCTGTCCCGACCACGGCGCCGACGCGGACCAGCTCCTGCACAAGGCCGACGCGGCGATGTGGCGGGCCCGGGCGGTAGGCCAGCCGGTAGGCGTCGGCGGCCTCTCCGAACGCCCCTAGGCGAGAGCGCCCGCCCGCCCGTGTGCCGCGGCCCCGCCGCCAGGCAGGCGCCCGCGCGCGCGGTGAGTTCGCACTTATCGCCGCATAGCGGCGATAAGTGCGAACTCACCGA
>DATJUK010000134.1:0-10912 GCA_035502495.1 Solirubrobacterales bacterium | reverse complement strand
GCGCGCCTCGCGGACGATCCGCTCGGCCTCGCGTTTCGCCTCGGCCAGCATCTCCTGGCGCTCCTTGACGATCCAGCGGGCCTGCTTGATCTCCTCCGGGATCGTCGCGCGCATCTGGTCGAGGAGGTCGTAGATCTCCTCCCGATCGACGCGCACCTGATCGGTCAGCGGGACCGGGCGGGCGTTGTGGACAACGTCATCGAGTTTGTCTATGAGGACCCGGACGTCCATAAGCGGTTCGTAAGCCTACGTGTATGCGGGGGTTTTGACCAAGAAAGAGTAGCCGTGGGCAGATTTGCAAGGAGATGCCCAGGTTGAGACGAGCGGGAGAACCCTACCTTGCGGGGCGGCCTAGCGGTCCGCGAGGCGCTCCGCGAGGGCGCCGGCGACCGCCGGCGGGACCAGATCGGAGACGTCGCCGCCGAAGGTCGCCATTTCCTTCACCCCGGTCGAGGAGAGGAAGCTGTAGTGCGGCGAGGCGATCACGTAGATGCTCTCGATGCCCGGATCGAGCTTGCGATTCAGCTGCGCCATCTCGAACTCGTACTCGAAGTCGGAGATCGCCCGCATGCCCTTGACGATCGCGTGGGCGTCGTTCTCGCGGGCGAACTCGACCAGCAGGGTGGAGAAGACCTGCACCTCGACGTTGCCGAGCGGGGCCACCGCGTCCTCGATGAACGCCTTGCGCTCCTCCGCCGTGAAGAGCGTCTTCATCTTGCGCAGCGGGTTGTTGACGACGCCGACGACGACGCGGTCGAAGACCTTCGAGGTGCGGCCGATGATGTCGAGGTGGCCGTTGGTGACCGGGTCATAGGTGCCCGGGCAGACGACGGTGCCGTTGCGCTCGCTCACCGCTCGGCCCGCCCGTAGATCGAGACGTCGGCGGCGCCGTAGCGGCGCTGCCGCAGCCGCTCCAGCGAGTCGAGGACCAGGGGGCGCCGGGCGCCGCTCTCGACCACGGCGCGGCCGTCGGCTGCCAGCACCCCGGGCAGGTGCGTGTCCAATTGCTCAGCCACGAGGTCGGCGAGTTTATAGGGGGCGTCGACGAAGACGAGGTCATAGGGGGCGGCATCCGCGCGGCCGGCCAGCCAGTCGCCCGCGTCGGCGCGGACCAGCTCGACCCGCTCGGCGAGCCCCAGCCGCTCCACGTTGCCGAGCGCCGGGCGGGTGTCGCGATCGACCAGCGTGGCGCGGGCGGCGCCGCGCGAGAGCGCCTCGATCGCCAGCGCCCCGGTGCCGCAGTAGAGGTCGAGGACGGTGGCGCCCTCGATCCGCGCGGCGAGCGTGGAGAAGATCGCCTCGCGGACCCGCTCCGAGGTCGGCCGCACCTTCCACCCCCGGGGGGCGACCAGCTGCCGGCCCTTCAGCTCTCCGGCGATCACGCGCATGACGTCACCGACATGCCCAGATCAAAGCGGGATCGGGTCGGCGGCGCCGGCGCCGAAGCGGCGGCGGGCGGCCTCGAGCAGGGGGCCGAGGCTCGGGTCTTCGAGCGAGCCGTGCGCGCGCAGCAGGGCCAGCACCTCCTCGCGGGCTTCGACCAGGGCGCGGCCGTCCTCGGGCAGCGAGGCGACGGCGAAGCGCGGCAGGCCGCTCTGGCGGGTGCCGAGGATCTCCCCTTCGCCGCGCAGTTCGAGGTCGACCTCGGCGAGCCGGAAGCCGTCCCGGGTCTCCTCTACGGCCCGCAGCCGGCGGCGCGCCATCTCCCCCGCCTCGGCGGCGAACAGCAGGCACTGCGAGGGATGCTCGCCGCGCCCTACCCGGCCGCGCAGCTGGTGGAGCTGGGAGACGCCGAAGCGCTCCGCCCCCTCGATCAGCATCACGGTCGCGTTAGGCACGTCGATGCCGACCTCGATCACCGTCGTCGCCACCAGCACGTCGGTCTCCCCGGCGGCGAAGGCGCGCATCGCCGCCGCCTTCTGGTCGGAGTGCATCTGGCCGTGGAGGAGCCCTACCCGGAAGTCGCGCAGCGGTCCGCGCCGCAGGCGCTCGGCCTCCTCGCCGGCCGCCTTGCCGGGGAGTTTGTCGGAGGGCTCCACCAGCGGGCAGACGACGAACGCCTGGCGCCCCTCCCGCAACCGCTTGCGGAGGAACTCGTAGGCCACCTCGCGCTCCTCCTCGCCGACCACTTTCGTCGTCACCGGTTTGCGCCCCGCCGGGAGCTCGTGCAGGGCGGTCGTGTCGAGGTCGCCGTAGGCGGTCAGCGAGAGCGTCCGCGGGATCGGCGTCGCGGTCATGTGGAGGACGTGCGGGGCCATCCCCTCGACCCCCTTCGAGTCGAGCGCCCGCCGCTGCTCGACCCCGAAGCGGTGCTGCTCGTCGACCACGCAGAGGCCGAGGCGGGCGAATCGCACCGTCGGCTCGATCAGCGCGTGGGTGCCGAGGATCAGTCCCAGCTCGCCGGAGGCGAGCTGGTTCAGGGCGCGGCGGCGGACGGGCGCCGCGGTCGCCCCGGTGAGCAGCGCGAACGGCGTCGCCTCGGCCGCGAGCAGCTTTCCGAGGGTGATCGCGTGCTGCTCGGCGAGGGTCTCGGTCGGCGCCATCAGCGCCGCCTGGTAGCCGGCTTCGAGCGCGCGCAGCATCGCGTAGACCGCGACCACGGTCTTCCCCGAGCCGACCTCCCCCATCAGCAGCCGCTGCATCGGCTCGCCCGAGTCGAGGTCCTCGTCGACGTCGGCGAAGGCGGCGCGCTGGTCGGCGGTGGGCTCGAAGGGCAGCGAGGCGAGCCAGCGCCCCACGGTCGCCCCCGGCTTGCCGAATCGCGGCGCCGGGCGGGCGCGGCGGTGCGTGCGCTTGCGGGTCGCGAGCAGAGCCTGGTGCAGAAACAGCTCTTCGAAGCCGAGTCGGCGCCGAGCTTCTTCCAGCTCCTCGGCCGACTCGGGGAAGTGGGCGGCGCGAATCGCGGAGCCGACCGAGGTCAGCCGCCGCTTGGCCTGGAGGCGGGCGGGCAAACCCTCGATCGCGTTGGGCGCGAGCTTCACCGCCTGCTCGGCCCACTCGCGGATCTTCTTCGGCGGCAGATCCTCCGACGCCGGATGCACCGGGACAAAGCTCCCGCCCCGCGGCCGGTCCGCCTCCTCCGGCGGGTGACCCCGATCATGAGGGCGAGAACGTATACCTCGCTCGCAGTCCTCATGATCGCGGGCAGGACCCGCCGGCCGGGGCGCGTCGTCCCTTTCGACCGCGGAGCTCACCAGCTCCCATTCCTGGACCGCCAAGCCTTTGGGGGACCTTTTTCCCGTCACGAGGATGGTCGAGCCCTTTTCGAGCTTGCCGCTGACCCAGGGCTGGTTGAACCAGGTGGCCCGCACGTGGTCGGTCTCGTCGCCCACTTTGACGCCGACCATCGTCAGCTTGCCGCGGCGGAACGGGCGCGGCGGGTTGCCGAGGACCGTCACCAGGACCGTGCCCGTCTCGCCGGCCTCGAGCGACCCAAGGGGCCGGATCTGGCGGTCCCGGTGGCTCCGCGGGAAGCGGTAGAGGAGGTCGCCGACCGTCGCGATCCCGGCGCTCCGCGCCGCCTCGGCGAGCTTCGGGCCCACTCCGTCGAGGGCCTCGAGGCCGGTCTCGAGGACGCTCGGCCGCGGCCAGTGGACACCGGCGAGGAGCAGGTCGGCGCGGGAGGGCTTGCCGATCCCGGCGAAGCCGCGCACCTCTACTGCGCCGCGAGCAGCCACCACCAGCTGGGCTGGCCTCCCTCGTGCTTCTCCAGCTCGACCCCGTCGGGCACGTGGGCGTCGACCTCGTCGAGCGGGATCGGGGCCTCGGCGCCGCCGATCACGGTGACGATCTCGACGTCGGCGGCGAGCGCCTGGATCGTCGCCAGCAGGGTCGACCCGGCGCCGCCCCAGGCGACGATCTCGCCGTCGGAGAAGCCGACCGCGTCGCCGCGCTTGAACCGTCCCTGGGCATCGTCGCGGGCCGCCGGGGCGACGCCGCCGGTGGCGACGTCCGCCAGCGCCGCCTCGAGCCGCCCGGCGTTCTCCTCCAGCGCGGCGCCCGGGTCCAGCTCCACCAGCGCCAGCAGGCTCGCCTGCTGCGAGGTCGCCGGGACCACCCGGGCGGGCTTCTCGGAGAGCTCGCAGGCGCGCTCCGCCGCCATGATCACGTTCGAGGAGCTGGGCAGCACCAGCACTTCCTCCGCCTGCGCCCCGTGGATCCCGGCCAACAGCTCGGAGGTCGAGGGGTTCAAGGTCTCACCGCCGGGGACCACGTCGGCGCCGAGCTCGGCGAAGAGCCGTTCCATCCCCTCCCCCGCCGCCACCGCGACCACCCCGGTCCGCCCCGTGCCCGCCAGCCGCGCGTCGCGTTCGGCCACCTGCTGGCGCATGTCGGCGACGTCGACGTTGGTGACGCTGCCGAGGCCCTCAAAGAGCGCCATCGCCGACTCCGGCTGGTCGGTGTGGACGTGGACCTTCAGCGTCGCTTCGTCGCCGACCACGAGGACCGAGTCGCCGAGCGCCTCCAGCCGCGGCAGCACCGCCCGATCGTCGAGCCCCGAGCCGGAGACGATGAAGTTCGTGCAGTAGCGGTAGCGGCTGTCCTCGTGGTGGGGGCGGGTCAGCTTCGGCGGCTCGCGGTGCGGGACCTCCGGCACCGCCGCCCCGTCGCCGCGCAGGCCGGCGACGATCCCGGCCATGATCAGCACCAGGCCGTGGCCGCCGGCGTCGACCACGCCCGATTCGCGCAGGACCTCGAGCTGCTCCGGCGTCCGCGCCACCGCCCGCTCGCCGTCGGCGATCGCCCGCTCCAGCACCTCGGCGAGGATCGCGTCCTGCTGCTCTTCGGAGACGTCGTCGCCGAGCCGCTGTTTGTCGGCCGAGAGGTGGGCGAGCTGGCGGGTGAGCGAGTGGGCCATCTCGCGGAAGACGGTGAGCATGGTGCCCTCGGCGGGCTCGCGGACCGAGTCGTAGGCGGCGTCGGCGGCGGAGGCGAAGGCGGCGGCGACCAGCAGCGGGTCGACCAGCTCCCCGGGCCGCGAGGCGAGCTCCTCGGCGGCGCCGCGGACGATCTGCGAGAGGATCACGCCGGAGTTGCCGCGGGCGCCCATCAGCGCCGCCCGGGCCAGGGTCTGGACCAGCGCCGTGCGGCCGACCTCGTCGACCGCCCCCTCGTCGACCCGGTCGAGCTCCTCGAGCACGGCGCGCAGCGTCATCGCCATGTTGTCCCCGGTGTCGCCGTCGGCGACCGGGAAGACGTTCAGGTCGTTCACCTCCTGCCGTCGCGCCTCCAGCGAGGCCAACGCAGAGCTGACGACCCGCCTGAAGCGGGCAATCGATGGATCGGGCATTCGTCGTTAAACCTAGTGGCCGGGCGCGACGGCAGCGGTCGGCGACGAATACGGCCGTATTTATCGGTACCTTCACTCCCTCCACCCACGGGTGGATGACCATCCCCCCACGAATTCCCCCCTGGGGCCGATGAAAGGCCTCCCTGATCGCCGTAGTTTCGTCCGAGCCTCTGGCGATCACGAGTACCCAGTCACGGAAGGAGCACGATGCGCCGCTTTGCCACCTGGACCACCGGCCACCGCAAGACGGTGATCCTCACCTGGATCGTCGGCCTGGTCGTCATCGGAGCGATCGCCGGAAACAAGGGCGCAAACTTCTCCGAAGAATTCAAACTTCCGAGCTCCGACTCGACCGAAGCCTACGAACTGCTCGAAGACAGCTTCCCGCAGCAGTCGGGCGGCACCGCGACGATCGTCTTCAGAGCCGAAGACGGGGTCGAGTCGCCCGCGGTCAAGCAGAAGATGGAGGGCATCTTCAAGCAGGTCGAAAAGCAGCCGCACGTGACCGAAGTCGCCAGTCCGTACGGGGCCGCCGGCGGCGCCGGCGCGATCTCCGAAGACGGCAAGATCGCCTACGCGACGATCCAGTACGACGTCCAGGGCAACAAGCTCAACAAGGACAACACCAAAGAACTGATCAAGACCGCGCAGGCGGCGAGCGGCGGCGGGCTCGACGTGCAGCTGGGCGGCCAGCCGATCGAAGAAGCCAAAGAAGAAAGCGGCGACTCGTCGTTCGGGATCGGCCTGCTGGCGGCGATCATCATCCTGCTGCTCGCCTTCGGCTCGGTGGTCGCGATGGGGCTGCCGATCATCACCGCGCTCCTCGCCCTCGGCGTCGGCCTCAGCCTGGTGACCCTGGGCACCTGGATCTTCGACACGGCGGAATTCGCGCCGGTGCTGGCGCTGATGATCGGGCTCGGGGTCGGGATCGACTACGCGCTCTTCATCGTCACCCGCTTCCGCAACAACCTCGACGAGGGGCTGGAGCCGCGCCAGGCGGCGATCACCGCGGTCGACACCGCCGGCCGCGCGGTCCTGTTCGCCGGCACCACGGTGATCATCGCCCTGATGGGGATGTTCCTGCTGAACATCTCCTTCCTCTACGGCGTCGCCGTGGCGGCCGCGCTGTCGGTGCTCTTCACGATGATCGCGGCGCTGACGCTGCTGCCGGCGCTGCTCACCTGGGTCGGCCACCGGGTCAACAAGTGGAAGATCCCGGGCCTCTCCGGCGGCCAGAACACGATGCGCGAAGACACCAAGTGGTACGCCTGGAGCCGCTGGGTCCAGAAGCGGCCGTGGATCGCCGCGATCGTCTCCGGCGGCGTCCTGATCCTCCTCTGCCTGCCCGCCCTGTCGCTGCGCCTCGGCGTCAACGACGCGGGCACCAACCCCAAGGGCCAGACCACGCGCGAAGCCTACGACCTGCTCGCCGAAGGCTTCGGCCCCGGCTTCAACGGGCCGCTGACGATGGTCGCCAAGCTGCCGCAGAAGGGCCAGGGGGCGGGGATCGAACAGCTCTGCTCGACGCTGAAGAACGAAGAAGGCGTCGCCTCGGTCACGGCGGTCACCTTCAACCCGGCGAAGACGGTGGGGCTCTGCCAGGTCTACCCGACGACGTCGCCGCAGAGCGCCGACACGACGTCGCTGCTCGACCACATCCGCGCCGACGTGATCCCGCCGATCGAAACGAAGACCGGCGCGGTCCTCCACGTCGGCGGCATCACCGCGATCTTCGAGGACTTCGGCGACGCGATCTCGGAAAAGCTGCCGCTCTTCATCGGCGTGGTGATCCTGCTCTCGGCGGTCCTGCTGATGGCGGTGTTCCGCTCGGTGCTGGTGCCGCTGAAGGCGATCGTGATGAACCTGCTCTCGATCGGCGCCGCCTTCGGCATCGTCGTCGCGGTGTTCCAGAACGGCTGGGGGGCGAGCCTGATCGGGGTCGACCAGACCGGGCCGATCATCGCCTTCTTCCCGATCTTCCTGTTCTCGATCGTGTTCGGGCTCTCGATGGACTACGAGGTGTTCCTGATGTCCCGCATCCACGAGGAGTGGGAGCACAAAAAGGACGCTTCGCTGGCGGTGACCCGCGGCCTCGCCCTCACCGGGCGGGTGATCACGGCGGCGGCGGCGATCATGATCACCGTCTTCGCCTCGTTCATGCTCACCGACGAACGGATCACGAAACTGTTCGGCCTCGGGCTCGCCTCGGCGGTCCTGGTCGACGCGCTGATCATCCGCTCGGTGCTGGTCCCGGCGATCATGCAGCTGTTCGGCAAGAAAGCCTGGTGGATGCCCGAGTGGCTCGGCCGGATCCTGCCGAACCTCGCCGTCGAGCCCCACGAGACCCCTCAGGGCGACGGCGCCCCGCAACCCGCCGTCGCCACCGAGTCCGAGTAAGTCGTCACACGCCGTCTGCGCAAACTCGTCGTGGAGACGAGTTCGCGCAGACGGCGTCTGTGTCTGAGGCTGCTATGTGGCCCCAAACGCACACGCGGAAACGAGGCGAGGGGAGCGCACTAAAGTGCGTGACCCGAGCCGAGTGACCGAGGACGCCGCGAGGCGCCCCCACGCCCCGTCAGGCGACCTTGGTGACCTTGTTGGACTTCAGGCAGCGAGTGCAGACGTAGGCGCGGAGCGGGCGGCCGTTCTCCTGGATCCGGACCTTCTGCAGGTTCGGCTCGAAGCGGCGCTTCGTCGCGACCATCGAGTGGCTGCGGGACTGGCCGAAGGCCGGTTTCTTGCCGCAGCTGTGACATACCTTTGCCATGGGACGCGGGATGGTACCGAGTCAGGCGACTCGGCGCTTCAGCAACGCCATCCGCGCCACGGTCAGCGCCGCGTTGCGGCCCTGGTCGCGTTTGTCGCCCCCCGCCCGGGCCAGCGCCTGGTCCATCGTGTCGCAGGTGATCACGCCGAAGGCGCAGGGCACCCCGGTCGAGAGCTGGACGTCCTGGATCCCGCGCGCCGACTCGGCGCAGACGAAGTCGAAGTGGGCGGTCTCGCCGCGGATCACGACGCCGAGGCAGGCGACGCCGGCGATCTCGCCGCTCTCGGCCAGCGCCTGCGCCGCGAAGGGCAGCTCGTAGGCGCCCGGGACCGAGTGACGGACCACCCGGTCCGGGGTCACCCCGGCGAGTTCGAACCCGGCGACGGCGCCCGCTTCGAGCCGCCGCGCGAGGTCCTCGTAGAAGCGCCCGACCACCACCGCGAAGCGCAGCGGCGCCAGGGCCACGCGCTCGAGGGTGTCGAACTCCTCGAGGAAGGCGCCGTCGGCCTCAGCCATCGGCCTGGGCCCCGTCGCGCCCGGCCGCCGTCCCGGCGTCCTCGCGGCCGCGCCGCTCGTCCCGTTCCTCCTCTTCGTGCAGCATTTCCTCGTCCAGGTCGAGCCCCTGGTGGTGGAGGATGTGGCCCATCTTGTCGCGCTTGGTGCGCAGGTAGGCCTCGTTGTGGATGTTGGGCGCGGACTCGATCGGCACCTGCTCGGTGACCGAGAGCCCGTACCCCTCCATGCCGACGATCTTTTTCGGGTTGTTGGTGATGATCCGGATGCTGGACAGGCCCAGGTCGCCGAGGATCTGGGCGCCGATGCCGTAGTCGCGCAGGTCGGCGGGCAGGCCCAGTTTGAGGTTCGCTTCGACCGTGTCGGCGCCCTCCTCCTGCAGCTTGTAGGCGCGCAGCTTGTTCAGCAGGCCGATCCCGCGCCCCTCCTGGGAGAGGTAGAGGAGGACGCCGCGGCCCTCCCGCTCGATCATCGCCAGCGAGGCCTCCAGCTGCTCGCCGCAGTCGCAGCGCATGCTGTGGAAGACGTCGCCGGTGAGGCACTCGCTGTGCACGCGCACGAGCACGTCCTCGACCCCGTCGACCTCGCCTTTGACCATCGCCACGTGGTGTTTGTCGTCGACCAGGGAGCGGTAGCCGACCGCGGTGAAGTCGCCGAAGGCGGTCGGCAGCGCCGTCGCCACCACCCGTTCGACCAGCTTCTCGGTGCGCCGCCGGTAGGCGATCAGGTCGGCGACCGTGATCATCTTCAGGTCGTGCTTGGCGCAGTAGGGGATCAGGTCGGGCACGCGGGCCATCGAGCCGTCGTCGTTCATCACCTCGCAGATCACCCCGGCCGGGATCAGCCCGGCGAGGCGGGCGAGGTCGACCGAGGCCTCGGTGTGGCCGGTGCGCTCGAGCACGCCGCCCTCTTTCGCCTGCAGGGGGAACATGTGGCCGGGGACGACGAGGTCGCGCGGGCCCGAGTCGGGGTCGATCGCGACCTGGATCGTGTGGGCGCGGTCGTGCGCCGAGATCCCCGTGCTGACCCCGCCGGCCGCCTCGATCGTGACCGTGAAGGCGGTCTGCAGCGGCGCCTCGTTCTTCGCCGCCATCAGGTTCAGGCCGAGCTTGCGGCAGCGCTCCGGGGTCAGCGCCAGGCAGATCAGCCCGCGCGCCTCCTTGGCCATGAAGTTGACCGCCTCCGGGGTGGCGAACTGGGCCGCCATCACCAGGTCGCCCTCGTTCTCGCGGTCTTCGCCGTCGCAGACGACGACCATCCGGCCGCGGCGGATGTCTTCGATCGCTTCCTCGATCGTCGCGAAGGCGGTATCGGTCTCGGTGTCAGGGGGGGTCACGCGTTCTCCTTTCCAGCGAATGGTGACAGCAGCCGCTCGACGTACTTGGCGACGACGTCGACCTCGACGTTCCAGGCGTCGCCGGGGACGGCGTCGCCGAGGTTGGTGCGCTCCAGCGTCTCCGGGATCAGCGAGACCTCGGCCCAGGTGTCGCCGAGGGCGGCGACGGTGAGGCTGACGCCGTTCAGCGCCAGCGAGCCCTTGTCGACGACGTAGCGCAGCAGCTCGGGTGGGAGCTCGACCCGGATGCGGCGGGCGAAGCCGTCCTCGCTGACCTCGGTCACCCGGCCGGAGCCGTCGGCGTGGCCCTGGACGATGTGGCCGCCGAGGCGCTCGTCGGCGCGCGTGGCGAGCTCCAGGTTGACCCGGGCGCCGGGGACGAGGGCGCCGATCACGGTCACCTCGAGCGTCTGGTTCATCGCCTCGGTCGCGAACCCGCTCGGGTCGGCAGCGGTGGCGGTGAGGCAGACCCCGTTGACCGCGATCGAGTCGCCGAGGCCGATCTGAGGGCCGAGCCGGGTGGCGATCCGCAGCCGCGCGCCCGCGGCGCCGCCCTCGACGCTCTCGACGCTGCCGATGTCCTGCACCAGTCCGGTGAACATCACCACTCCTTGAATCGGGTTCGGATCAAAGTGTCCTCCCCCACGGTCTCGGCTTCCGTGGGGCTGCCCTGAAGGGCCGCGACGGGTACGTCCGCGGCCGGGCCGCCGAGCAGCAGCGGGGCGACGAAGACGCGCGCCTCGTCGATCTGGCCGGCGGCGGCGAAGGCGGCGGCGAGCGTCGCCCCGCCCTCGAGCAGGAGGCTGGTGAGGCCGCGGCGACCGAGCTCGGCGAGCGCCGCGGCGATCCGCTCGGCGGAGGTCGCGGCGCCAGGCGCCGAGGGGTCTGGCCCGGCGGCGGCGTGCGGTGCGGCGGCGGCGGGGATCGGCTCCGCGCCGGCGTGCGGTGGGGCGGCGAGGATCGGCTCGGCGCCGGCGTCGCGCAGGGCGTCGAGGCGCGCCCGGTC
>DATJUK010000133.1:0-38243 GCA_035502495.1 Solirubrobacterales bacterium | reverse complement strand
CGGCGGTCGTGGCGAGGCGGTTGATCGGGCCCCAGGGGAAGCCGTCGGGGAAATAGAGATGGGAGGCGCCGTCCAGGGCGATGCCTGACGGCTGCGTCCCGAGCCGGGTGGTCCGGCTGCCTGCCGGGGCGCCTGACTGTTCAAGCTCGAAGAACCGGGAACCTCCGCTCCCCCCTCTCACCCAGAGGTTGCCGCTCGTATCGACACCGATGCCTTGGATAGCGAGGAAGGAGCCGCCCGGGAGCGCTTCGCCGCCCTGCTGTCCACCGCTGCCCCAAGACGAGATCAAGTGTCCTTCGGCGTCGAACTTGGTGACCAGGTCTTCGCCCGTGGCCGTGTCGGCGACATAGACATCGCCGACCGACGGACTGGAGGGAGCGTTGTCGACGGCGATGAACGTAGGGGCTTCCAGCTCCCCCGGCAGGTGTCCGGAGGTACCGGGCGCGCAGTCGGCGGAGCAGACATCGATGCCGGGGCCACCGACATCGGCACCGAAGGCACGGACGAAGGTGCCGTCGGATTCGAACTCATCGACCCGATGGTTGCCGGTGTCAGCGACGTAGACGTCACCGGTTCCCTCATCGACGGCGACCCCCGAGCCCGGGGTAAGCGGGTAACCGTCTTCCCGTAGCTGGGGAAAGACCAACGCGAGCTCCCCGTCGCCCGAGCCAGGGCTGCCGAAACTATGCGAGAAGGCGTGAAGGTGAGCTGCTTGGGCGGGTCCGGCGAATACGACCCCCAGGGCGAGGACGAACGCGGCCACCGACAACGCAACAAGGCGCCTCGAGGCGCAGCGACCGACGCGGTGGTGATTGCCATTGCTCATCCGACCCTCTCCTTTGGCATCCGAAGGGACGACCAGGCGATCCGAAGAGGGCGGTCTCCCGCCCCCTTCGGACCTACGAGGCCTACGGCGCGGTGACCGCCCAGGTGCCCTGCATGAAGGCCTGGCCTTCGCCCGCCCTGATCAGCGCCAGGGCGTCGGCACCGGCGGTGGCGGCACCCGCCGCGCTGCCGGTGGTTCCGGTCGCCGGGAAGATCTTCACGACCCGTGCTTCGTTTTCACCTTCGGCGTTTTCTTCCTGGATCAGCGTGCCGCCCTGATAGAGGCAGAGGTTGCCTCTTTCCGCCAGGGGCGTTTCGGCGCTGCCGGGACACTGCGCGGGCCCGGTGCCCCCTTCCTGTTCTTCGGTCGAGACGAAGTGGACTTCGGCCGCCCCGAGGGGGGCTTCGAGCGGGATGGCGAAGGAGATCGGCGAGGTCGTCAGCTGCACCGATTCGACACCTGCTTCGACTTCGGCTTCGGTGATCTCGATCTTGGGGGTGGCGAAGGTCCCGGTCTCGGTCTTGCCGGAGGGCAGGAATTCGGTGAAGCCGGTGGTGCCGTTGCACACCTTCGCCGGGGCGCTCGCGGAGAGGACCTTGATCCCGCCCGACGGGCATTCGCCGGCGCTTGCCGCGGCGGTCGTCACGCTGGTGCCGTTGGCACCGTTCGAGCCGTTCGTCCCGTTGGCGCCGTTGCCGCCGTCTTTGCCCGCGGGTCCGGCGGGACCGGTCGCCCCTGCCGCCCCGGGCTTGCCCGCGTACTTCTTGGCGATCTTTTCGACTTCCTTGCGCTGCTTGCCGGTGAGCGCGCCCTTGGCGGCGATGGCGCTGCCGCCGAGGGCGGCGATCAGGGCGACCACGGCGATGATCAGTCCGGCGGTGCCGAAGGGTTCGCGGATCGCGCGGATCGGGTGGCGTAGACGGTGCATGGGTTCCTCCCCCGCGAGGTGGACCGAGACTCCGCCCCAGCCACCGTCGCACGTACGGAATCCGGCCCACCGATCAGGGCCCCCGCCCCGATCGACTCCCGGATCAAGTTTTCCGCCTCCCTGGCGGCTGGCCGGAATTATAAACACTTTCACTCTTTGGAAACAACCATGGGTTTACCGATGGAGGCCGGACGGGCTTCGATCCGGGGCGCGTCGAAGGACCCTCGGGCTTCCCCGGCGAGCCTTATTCGGCCCCGGCGGAGAAGCTGAGCGAGCCGAAGGTTTCGCCGGCGGCGAAGGCGTCGGGCTTGTGGATCGGCGCGCAGAAGGCTTCGTTCATCGCCTGCGCGGTGGACGGCTCGAGGGTGAGTGGGGCGCCGCCGAGGGCGAGCGCGCGGGTGGCGGGTTCGGTCGAGAAGGTGCCCGCGCCGAGGCCGAAGATCGCGCCGGCCTGGTTCGGGCCGGGGCCGGAGGCGGCGAGGACGAGCTGGGATTCGCCGTTCACGACGGAGGCGGAGAGGGCGAATTCGAGTTCGCGCAAAAACACCTGTCCGCCGCCGACCTGGATCAGTTCGATCGCGCCTTTCGTCTTCAGGCCGTTCGCGGGCACCCCCGGTCCGAGGGCGAGCGTGCCGCCGCCGATCGGCAGGGTGAAGGCGCCGGGATGTTCGGCGGGGGCGATCGGGTTCACGGCGACGAAGAGGCTCGCGAGCTTCGCCGCGAAGGCGGGGTCGATCGACAGTTCGGCCTTCCCCGACGCCTTGACGGAGACCGTGGAAGGCTCGGCGGTCGTGGTCGCACTGCCGAGCGGCCGGCCCGCGGCGAAGGCGCCCGGGAGGCCGAGCTTCTTGTCCAGGCGGGTCGCGACGTTGGACGTGAGGAGGAGGCCCGAGGAGCGGAACCGGGTGCCGAAGCCGAGGCGTTCGCTCCTCAGTGCCTTGGTCGTGGCCAGCTTCAACTGGCCGCCGCCGAGCTTCGCCGCATAGGGCGCGGTGCGGCGGGTCGACTTGAGCTGCAGGGCGCGCAGCGGCAGACTGCGGTCCCCCGCTCTGAAGACGAGAGACCCCGGGTGTTCGACGATGCCCTTGGCTTCGACCGGTTCGAGCTTGCCGCCGCCGACCGGGAAGCTGACGACCCGGCCCTTGACCGTGACCCCGCCGGTGCCGGAGAGACGGACGCCGTTGGCCTTCAGCGTCCTGGCGAAGTTGCCCGCGAGTGTGAGGGTCGTGGTGCCGGAGCCGATCGGGTCGTAGGCGGCACGGGCGCCGGGGACCTCCAGGCAGAGGGCGAAGGCCAGGCAGACGAGGGTCGCCGAGAGGAGCGGCCTGCGCGTCATTCCTTCACCCCGCAGCTCTTCGGCACCCCGGCTTCGAGTTGTTCGCCGCCCGCGAAGTAGAAGTGGGCCAGCGCCAGGGAGAAGGAGGCGCCGTCGGTGCCCTTCGGCGCGGGACAGGAGGCGCGCAGGTAGGAGTGGGTCCGCCCGCCGATCGTCGCCTCGCGACCGAGGGTCATCTTGATCCGGTCGACGAAGCCCCATTCGCCGAGCGCCTGGGGCAAGGAGCCGGAGAGCTCGGTCCCGTAGGGGCCGCGGTCGATGTGGCGGATGGAGAACGGGACGACGAAGGAAGACGGGAAGGGTTGGGTGGTGTAGATCTGGGCGAGGAAGGCGGGTCTGCCGCCGATGGTGCCGTTGAAGGCGAGGAGGCGGCCGGTGGTGTGGTAGACGCCCTGTTCGGGCAGGACGACACTGGCCCAGAAGTGGCCGGAGCCGACCAGGGCGGGTCCGCAGCGTTCGATCGCCTGGGCGGTGGTCGACGGGCGGATCTGGGAGATGGTGCAGGAGGGAATCGAGCCCGGCCGAAGTTCCCCGTGCCGGTTGATCAGAACGGTCAACCGCGTCAGCTGCGGCGGGACGGCGCCGGTCGAGGTCCAGACGTGGCCGGCGATCAAAACCTTGATCGGGGCCGGGTCGGCGCGCGGCAGTCGGTAGGGCTTTACCCGGGTGGCGATCGAGACCCGGAGCGTGCCTTGTTGGACGACCGTGGCGAAGGCACTAGCCGAGAGCACGAAGCTCGCGATCAGACAGACGCCCAGAAGTGCATGTCGCGTCCGGCACATCAACGCCTCCCGTCCTAGGTGAAGCGGGAGGGTTCGAGCCGACAGTAGGTGAATTCGAAGGGGATGACGACGTTGTTGGCGGCGCCGGCTTCGGTGGTCAGCTTGTTGATCAGGTGCTCGGCACCGGCCTTGTCGCCCGCCCTCAGCTTCCGCGCCACGGCTTCGAAGTAGCCCGCCACGCCCGAGACCTTGCCGAGCCACTTCGAGAGGCGCGCCGAGTCGGCGGCGGGCGCCGGGACGGCCTGGATCTGGCGGATCGCTGACTTCAGCGCCCGGGCGGCCTTGGCGAACTTCGCCGCCGCGGCCTTCAGCCCGCCCTGGCGTACCTCGGCTTTGACGCCGGCGAAGATGCGTTCGTTTGCCTGGGTGTCGGTCTTGCAGATCGGCTCCACCGCTTCGCGGTAGGTGGTGCGGGTCACTTCTGCGGCGCCCGCGAGGGACGCCACCGGGGCGAGGATCGCCGCCGCGCAGAGCACGGCGGCGATCGGGCGTGGATGTCGCACGGCACCCGGAAGAAGGGCCCTAGTGGCCCTTCTTCTTGCTGCCCGACTTCGCCTTCTTGCCCTTGCCCTTCTTGCCGCACTGGGCCTTCACCACAGGTTCGGTGTCGTAGAGCTTGCCGTTCTGGCCGGTGAATTCCGAGATCGCCTTGTGGGTGCCCTTGCAGAGGTTCGTCGTGTTGACGAGGAGGCCCTTCTTGCCGCCGAAGAGTTCGAGGGTGAACTTTTCGACCGGCGCGTCGGGCACCGCGGCGAAGGTGTTTCGGATCTGGCTGATTTCCGAGCCCTTCTTATGGCGGGAGTCGATGAAGCCGACCAGGTCGATGTCGATGTCCTTGGATTTCAGCGCCGCGACCAGGTCGGGGAGCTTGCGTTCACCGCCGTTGGAGCGCAGGTAGACGTTTCCTTCCAGCGGTTCGCCGAGCAGCGGCGTGATCGCCTTGGCGTGGCCGAGGAGCGAGTTCTTCGGGCACTGTTCGCCGTGGCCGCCGCCCGCGTTGTACTGGACGCGGGTGCAGCTGGAGCCGATGTGGCCCTGTTCGAGGAGCTCCGACGGCGGCAGGGTGACGACCGTCCTTGCGATGTTCGCGTAGGCGCCGCCCTTCGGGTAGGTCACCACCGCCTTCAGCTTCGGCAGGCCCGCCCGCTTCGTCGGGCCCGAGAGGCTCAGGGCCAGCTTCGGCTTGAAGCCGAGGCTCGCACAGGAGGCCGCCTGGAACGGCGAGGTCACCGTCACCGGCTGGTCGTCGGCTTCGGAGGCGAAGTTCGTCCCCGAGCCGAGCACGGTCGAGGCGGTCTCGGTCCTCGCGCAGCTGGTCGGGTTGATCACGAACTGGGGACGGTCGACGTAGATCCGGATGTCGCGCAGGTGGACGGGGATCCCGTCGACGATGTGGGGGATCGGGTCGGAGCCCGCCGCGTCGACGGACACCTGGGCCGTGGTCGGATCGACCTTCAGGCCCTCGCGGATCACCACCGTGCCGAGGTCGAAGGGACCGACCTTGGCCGCGGTGATCGAGACGACCGAGAGGTTCGAGCCCTTGTAGGGGCCGGCGAGGTAGAGCTTGCCGGGCGCGTAGGCGAGGACGTTGCCGACCCCGGTGCCGACCGTGGTGTGGCCGATTTCAGAGGAGGCCGGGCAGCTCGGGTGTTCGATCTCTTCCTGGCCGCCCAGTTCGTGTTCGCGCGCCTTCGCCGCGGCGATCTGGGCGTCGGAGCACTGTTCGAGCCCCTTCAGCTTGCCGCTCACCCCGGGCGGCAGCTTGATCGAGAAGTGGGTGATCTCCTGTTCGGAGTCCTTCCTCGAGATCCGGGTGTAGAAGGGCGAGTAGGTGCCCGCGGAGTTGTTGGTCGTCCCGGCTTCGAGGGTCGGGTGGAAGGGCGGCGTGCCGCCGGAGGGGCAGCCCTGGCCTTCGGGTCCCGCGGTGATCTTGAAGGAGCTTTCTTCTTCGCGCGCGACTTCGGGGTTCGAATATGGGTAGAGCTCGGCCTTCACCGCGTAGGTGCCGCAGGCGGGCGGGGTGATCAGCGGCGCCCGCTGGCCGGTGCGGAATTCGAGGTGGAAGTGGCTGAAGGGCAGCTGCGGCACGTCGTCGACCGTGGTCGTCAGCTGTCCGGTCACCGGGTTCGGTTCGACCTTCAGCGCCTGACGGATCACCACCCCGAGTTCGGGCGCCCGGGCGATCATGTAGAGGGTCAGCAGGTTGCCATAGGGGTTGTCGTGCTGGCGAGCGACGAAGAGGCCGCCCTTGACCACCTTTTCGGTACGGCTCGCCACCAGCGGGCTTTCGATTTCGACGTCGCCGATCTTCGATTCGGAGAGGCAGCCCGTCCCCGGTTCGACCGTCGCCGATTCGTATTCGGCCTGACTGCAGGCCTTCAGGCCTTCTGCCACCGACGGATTGGCGGTGAACCCTTCGGGCAGCGTCACCACGGCCTTCTTCAGGTTGGCTTCCGCCCGCGCCCCGGCGTTGGAGTTCGTCAGCCCTTCGTTCTTGAAGTTCAGATCGAACTTGAGGCCGGTCGGCGAGGTGGCGGAGTCGGAGGTCGGTTCGGCGGCGATCGTCGGCGCGAACGGGACCTGATTGCAGGCGCCGAGGCTCTGCAGCGGGGCGGGCGGGAGGAAGCGGCCGAAGATCCCCGGCTGGTCCCAGGAGGCGGCGAGGACCGACGTCTGGAGCGGACCCGAACACGAGGTCGGGACGGTGAGAAGGGCGGGCGGATTGGATTCGCCCGCGGGCACGCACAGCCCGTGGGCGTAGCCCTGGCTTTCGCCGAGACAGGACCAACCGCGCGAGGCGTCGTGGGCGGCAGAGCCCGGCACGCCCCAGAAGGTGACCTGGGCGAGCAGCGGCCCGGCCTGCTGGCTGACGTTGTCGGCGTGGATGGTGACGCCGTAGTCTTCGCCGGGCCCGTCGCGCAGGGCGGTGTCGAGCGTGACCTGGGTGTGGGCGACCGGCAGGGCGAAGCCGAAGCGCGCCGGTTCGCCGAAGGCGGGCTCGAGGTTATAGACGGGCGTGACCAGCGTCAGGTAGCCCGCCGCGGTGGGTTCCTCGACGGTGACGGTGGCGGCGCCGACGACGCTCGAGTCGGGGCAGTCGTTTTCTTCGACGTTGCCGCGAGGGCCTCCCCCGCTGTAGACATGGGAGAACTGGACCAGGGTGCAGACCGCGAACGGCGAGGGATTGCCGATGAAGCCCGGCGGCAATTCGGTGTCGATGTCCTTGGGCAGGAAGGACGGCTGGACGTAGGGCTTACCGCCCCGTTCTTCCTGGACACCCTGATTGAGGGCCACCGTACCGGTGACCTGGAACGGGTGTGAGGCGGCGCCACCGGTCAGTTCGCCACCTTCTTCTTCGATCCGCAGCTCGTAGTCTTCGAGGCCGAAGGGCACCGGTTCCCGGGAGATCGTCACGGGACGCCGGAGGGTCGCGGTCGCCGCAGTGCCGCCGGAGATCGAGACGGTGTTCGGTTCGCCCGTCTGCGCGCCGGGCGCCACGTTGACGCCGATCCTCAGTTCGAGCGCCTGATAGGGGGGAAGGTCGGCTTCGAGGCGGCAGGAGATCTGCGGCAGCGGTTCGCAGTTCAGCGGCAGGAAGAAGCTCGCCGACGCGTTCCGCACGGCGGTGACCGAGGTCGGTATGAGGCCGGGCGGCAGGGTGTCGGTGAACGTCACCGGCGAGGTGGCCCCCTTGACGGGGGCGTTGCCGAAGTTCTCGGCGAAGACGACGATCGTGCCGTCGGGCTTTTCGGGCCTACCAGGGTCGATGACCGTTGCTTCGGCGGTGAAGATCAGCCCCCCGATCGCTTCCAGATGGGGGCCCGGGGGCGTGATGATTTCGTAGACGAATTCGCCCGGTACCGGATTCGGCGTGACGGTCACCGGCCCGCCGTACGCACCTTCGAGAGCGCTTCGAAGGTTTGCCGCGCTCAGTTCGGTGCCTCCGAAAATGCTTCCAAGAGGTTCGGTCGAGAAGAATTCTTCGAACGAGGATCCGACGGAGAGCTTGAAGTAGGTCTGTTCCGCACCACCGAGAACTTCCTGATTCGTCACGCGAAGTTCCTGCACCTGATCGGTGCCCGGTTCGCCGGCGTCGGGGTCGACATAGGTCGGCCGAGATCCGGACGTGAGGTGCCACCAGGGAGACGCTGCGGCGGCGGACGGCGCCTCCGCCGCGCCGAGCACCAGCACCGCGGCGGCGGACACAATGAATGCTGCGCATCGCGGCGTCCTCAGTCGGGTCAATAGCGCCGCCATCGATCCTCCCTGCATCCTTGCGCTGCTTGGTCCGGCGCTCGCGGTCCAGGCACCCGTCACACCGGAGTCACCGTCCGACGCCATAAAGATCTTCAGAAACATGATGAAAGAAATCAGGAGTCGACGAGGCCCGTGCATGGTGCGGTTCTCCTTGGTCACAGAGGAATCGGTCGGTCGGTGATCGGCGTACGAATTCCTGGGCAAGGGATCGCGCTTTGCTCGCTGCGCAAGAGCCATCAGAGTTCGATTGCTTGCTCGCGCCGCACTCATCGGTGACCGCCCTTCTTGTGGCTCTTGGCCTTCTTGTGTGACTTCTTCCCCTTCTTCTTGTGGTGCTTCTTCTTGTGCTTCGCCTTCTTCTGCTTCTTGGCGACGCACTTCCCTTTCTTCAGCTGCCTGCCCTTCGAACATTCCTTGACGTTTTCCGGACCGGAGAAGGTCAGCGAGCCGGGGGTGGCGTCATCCGGCGCCGCAGCCGGTTGCTGACAGGCGTCGCCCGAGCATTCGACCGCCTTCGTGGTTTCGGCTTCGCCGCCGCCGACCCGGGCGTCGTAGACGTCGAAGGCCGAGTCTTCGTCTCGCCTCGAGAGCCGGCCGGCGGTGAGGAAGAAGACGTCATCGCCGGATTCGGAGGCATCGAGGAAGGCCGATTCGGACTTCGAGGTGCCGGAGGAGATCAGATCGATGCAACCGGCGGAGACCGGGCTGTAGCCGGCCGAGGAGGTGGTGCAGCCGTCGCCGGGCGGCGCACCCGGCCCCTGGGGCGGCTCATACTGATAGACGTCCTCGGTGCCGTTGGAGTCGCCGGGGACGAGCGCGTCGGCGGAATTGAAGAAGAGGCGCCCTTGGTCGGAGAGGTAGCGGGACTGGTGGAGGGCGAAGCCGAAGCCGCCGTTCAGCGGGGTGAAGCCGGGGATCGAGGCGGCGATCCAGGAACTTGCGGGCCGGATGTGGTAGCCACCGGCGAGGCCTCCTTCGGAGGCGTCGATCTTTCTGTATTCCACACCGTGGGGCCGGGCACCGCTCGGGTCGCAGGAGGCGCAGACGAGACTGCCGACGCCGGCGGAGTCGTAGAGGAAGACCTCCTGGTCGGGTTCGCCGGAGGCCGCGTCACGGTTGTCGTAGCCGGTAAGCGGCCGGCGCGACATGAAGGCGAGGTAGGCGCCGTCGGGCGAGACCCGCGCGGACAGGCTCGCCAGTCCGGCGCTTCCCAGCAGGGCGAAGTCCGGATAGTCGGCCCCCGAGAGCACGGCCACGAGCCTGATCTGACCGCCGCGCCTCATGTAGAGGTTGCACCGCTGGGGGGCCAGCTGGGCTTCCGGGGCGCCTTCCATCACCGGAGGCGGGGCGCAGTCGCCCGCCACCGCGGATTCCCCCCGTGGGCCCGGTTCGTGGGTCAGGACGCCGTTCGCGGTGAAGTAGACCGTCGAGCCGTCCGACGAGGACCCGGCGATCAGGCCGCGCACACCGGCCGCTTCGCCGCCTCCTCGGGCGGTGAGGTCGGTGAGCCTGCAGGAGAGGTGGCCGGGTGCCGGTTCTTCCACCCGGCATTCGTAGAGGTCGGCCCCTGCTTCCGAGGCGCCCTGGACGAGACGCTGGGAGTCGGTGAAGAAGATGCGCGAGCCGTCGGCGGAGGCATCCTGGAAGACCGGCGCGACCGTGCCTTCGCCCGACCCGCCCTGCACCTCGTCGAGCTGGATCGTGCAGGCGCGGCCAGCTTCGTCGCATTCTCCCGAGGCGCTCTGCGGGTCGAGGGCATCGGCGCGCAGGTAGAGGTGTTCGCCACCGCGGCTCGGGCGTTCGGAGAAGACGACGCGCGAGCCGTCGGCGGAGACCGCGTGCCGGGCGATCACCGCAGCCCCGATGGTCGTGGTGGAGCCGAGAGCGGTCGGCACCTCGGCCGGCAGGCCGTCGGGCAGGATGCTGATCGGACGGAGGCTCCCGGCCGACCACTCGTAGAGGCTTGCGGCTTCCGGCGGCATCCCGGCGGCGAGGGCGATCGGTGAGCGCAGGACGACGTGGGTGGCGTCCGGGCTCGCGCCGAGGAATTCGGGGCCGCATATCGCTTCTACACAGGAGCCTTCGCGGCCGAATTCGGTGCCCGGCGGTACGTTCGCGGCTTCCTGGACCGCCGGCGGGCAGGGCCGGGACGCTTCCGGGCAGCCGGTGACCAGCGGGCGGTAGCAGGAGGAGCCGCAGGAGCCCGAGAGGTCGCGCAGGTAGGCGGTGCGCTGGGAGGCCTGCGGGGAGAGCGACCTGGTGAAGGGGCCGAAGGGCTGGACCACGGCACGTTCCAGTTCTTCGGAGAAGAAGCGGTACTCGCCCCGGCCGCTCTCCGAGATCCCCACCGGCGCTTCATGCGGGGTCGCTATGTCCTGGGATACCCAAGGCGACGAATCAGGGCCGCCACGCCGAGACAGAACCTGCACGGCCTGCGAGTTCCCGGCGGGCTCGCCTTCGGTCGGTCCGTTGGCGAGATAGGAGATCGCGTCGCCGGAGGCCGATGCCTGGATCACCCCCTCTTCGATCGGCTGGATCAAGGCCCCGTGCTTGTTCGGCGGCGAGACGAGCTCCCAGGCACGGCCATCGGGGAGGGTCGAGGCAGAGTTCGAAGGCTGGGTGGTGAAGGTGACGGTCTGGCCGAAGGACGGCCCGGTGGAGTGGGAGTTTTCGGCGGAGAGGCGAAGGTGATAGGCGGTGCCCGGGACAAGACCGCCGATCGTCGCCCGTACCGGCTCGGCTTCGAAGCCCGCGGCGATCTGCCCGGGGACGGCGGCGGTGAAGGGGCTCGCCGCGCAGGTGAGGATCCCGCCCGTGCAGAGCCCGTATTCGAAGCGGTAGGTGGTCGGCCCTTCCCCCGCTTCGGAGCGCGGGTTCACCATGCCTTCGAGCCGGGCCGAGGCGGCGGTGACGTCGGAGACCGAGGTGGATTCGATCGTCGGCGGGCCGGGCGGTTCGGGCGGGTAGACGTAGACGACGTCGGTGGAGGGGTCGGCGACGTAGACGGTCCGGGTCGAGGCGTCGACCGCGATGCCGGCTCCGTGTTCGCCGGGGACGGGGTTCGACTCGGTTTCTTCGCCATCGGGCCTGTAGCCGTGCCAGGCGTTGGCGTTGTCGATGTAGACGCTATCGGTGCCGGCTTCAACGGCGACGCCGACGGGTTCCGGATCGCCGAACGGGACCTTCAGCAATGTGCCCCCGGAATCGAACTTGGCGATCGCGTTCGGTGCCAGATTGTGGAGGTAGAGGTTGTCGCCAGAGTCGACCGCAAAACCGGATGCGGGGAACTCACTCTGGGGAGGATTGGTTTCACGAAGTCCGACGAAGGCATTTTCCACCCCGTTTGTGTAGTTGGCCACGCCAGAACCTCTTAGGCCTGCTTCCAGGTTCTGCTCGAACAACCAGACCTGACCATCCGAATCCACCGACACGCCGAAGACGAACCCAAAGTGCGGATTCGGGAATTCCGGATTCGTGGTGATCTGGCCGAGGTATTCGCCGTCGGGACTGAACTTGTCCACGACCATCGGCATAGCGGGGGTTTCGGTGTCCGCCTGGGAATCAACGACGTAGACGTCTTCGAAGGAAGGGCTCGCCGGATCGTTGTCGACCGCGAGACCGCTGGTCTGGAAGTGTTCAGGCCTCGCGGCTTCTCCGCTGTAGTCGAAGCGTCCGCTTTCGATTTCTTCCGGTCGCCCGAGACTGCCCGCCGCGTGTTCTTCTCCCGGGAGGGTGCCGGAGCCGTTGAATTCGGACTGGAAGACGCCGGCTGAGCTGAAGCGGACGACACGACCGGTGGGTTCGGTCGCGTCGCCCTGATCGAGGACGTAGATGTCGCCGGTTGCTTCGTTCACCGCCACCGCGACCGGGGTCTCGAGTTCTTCGCCGGAACAGGGCTCTGCGGCACAGGGCTTGCCGATCGGCGTCGGCCCGAGGATGTGGTGGGCGGCGAGCGCCGTCGGGGCGAAGGCCAGGAGGAGCGCGGCCGAGATGAGCGACACGAGGAGGAGTGCCCGCGCGCGCCGGGGCGAGGACGGGACGAGGCCGGCGGTCGGGGCGACGGGCCCGGGCGAGGAAGAACGGGTGCTGCGGCTCACGGAGCCTCCTAGCTACGTGGACCCCGAACCGAAGACAGGGCCCCCGCCCCACCCCGGCACCTCGGGTCCGGATCTCCGCCTCCCTGGCGGCTTGCACGACGACTATAAACGGCTGCACTCTTTTGTGTCAATTTTTTGTTTCTCTCTGGAGTGAGAGCGTTTCTGCATCCGGGAGAACCCGCGTGGCGGCCACAAGTTGCGCGCCCTCCCCATCGCCGGAGCCGTGCGCGACAGGCGGTATGCACCAGGCGGCCACGCACGAGGAGGGCTCGGCGCCTCACTCTCCGAGGACGGCGAGGAAGGCCGCCGACAGTTCGGGCAGGTCCTCCCAGAGGAGCGCCTCGCGACGTTCGGCGAGCCTGCGCCTGATCGATTCCTCCAGACCGCCTACGATGAAGGCGGCAGTCAACGGAGGTGGATCGTGGCGAGACTGATCGGTCTCGCGGCAGGCGCCGGCGACGGCGCGGGAGAGGCGCTCCAAGACTTCCTGATGCACCGCGAGGACGGCGCCGCCGGCGACGTAGACCTCGACCATGACGGCGCGCGCCTGGGCGGTGCGACGGGTGGCGAAGTGGAAGAGACAGGTGAGCGCCGCGTGGATCGCGGCCCCGCGATCGGATGCGGCCGCGGCGAGCTCGACCATGGAGGCGACCCGCCGCTCCACGGCCGTCTCGTATGCGGCCAGGAAGCAGTCATCGGGTCCGGCGAAGTGACGATGGAAGCCAGCGAGGTCGGTGCCGGCGCGACCGGCGACGGTCGCGGGCTCCGCCGCCCGCCAACCGCGCTCGCCGACGATCTCGAGCATCGCGTCCAGCAGGCGGCCGCGCTCGCCGGGACCACCGCGCGGCGGCACGGCCCCAAGCTCTCCCTGATCGGCATCGGGTCCCTGTCTGTCCATCTGTCCTGCGCGCCGCCACCCGCATCGCTCTTCACGGCAAGTGCCTCCATTGGGCGGGACGCGCGAATGAGAAACTACACCGCTCCAATGACAGACGACATCCCTACGAGCGGACCCCGCGCGCGGAGCGGTCCGCGGGCGGGCGGACCGGGCGGGCCGAGGGGTGGGCTATCCTCGCCTCGTGGCGGGACGGGAGATCGACGTGGTGGTGCCGACGGGTCGTCACGGCCTGCCCGCCGACATCGTCTCCGAACACCAGCGGGCGCGGATCGTCGCGGCGACGATCGCCGTGGTCGGCGCCGAGGGCTACCGGGCGGCCACGGTCGACCAGATCGTGAAGGCGGCGAAGGTCGGCTACGTCGCCTTCTACGAGCTCTTCGAGGGCAAGGAGGACTGCTTCGCGGCCGCCTTCGAGCGGATCGTCTCCGACACCCGTGCCGAGCTCGCGGAGCGGGTCTCCACCGAGCTTCCGTGGGCCGAGCAGATCGGCGAGGGGCTGCGGGTCCTGGTCGAGCTGATCGTCGCCGAGCCCGAACGGGCGCGCCTCGCCCTGGTCGAGGCCCAGGGAGCGGGCCGCGAGGCCTATCGCCGCTACGAGGAGGCGATGGACGAGGCCGTCCCGAAGCTCGCCGAGGGCCGGGCCCTGCGGGCGAAGGGCGCCCCGGAGCTCTCGGTGGCGACCGAGGAAGCGACGACGACCGGGGTCGCCTGGATCCTCCAGCAGATGCTCGCCGAGGGGGAGTCGGGCTCGCCGACCGAGACGCTGCGGGCGGCGACCCGGGTGGCTCTCGCGCCCTACCTCGGCGAGGCCGCCGCGGCGAAGGTCGCGGCGAAGCTGAAGGCCCGCTAGGGCGGCAGGCCGGTCCAGGGGCGGGGTCGCGGTGAGCGCCGCGACCCGTGCGGCGCTGATGGAGGCGATGCTCGAGCTGGTCATCGAGCGCGGCTACGAGGCGACGAGCGTCTCCGACGTGGCGGAGTTGGCCGGGGTCGCGGCGGCGGACTTCGACGCGTGCTTCGCCTCCAAGGAAGAGTGCGCGATCGCGGTCTTCGACCACTTCCAGGCGGACTTCGAAGAGAAGGTGCGCGGCGCCTACGCGCGCGAGCCGACCTGGCCCGACAACCTGCGCGCCGCCTCATACGCGATCGCCCGCTGGGCGCGCGAGAACCCGCGGGGGATGAAGTTCGGGACGGTGGAGATGATGTGGGTGAGCGAGGCCGCCCAGGCGCGCCGCGTGGCGGGCTTCGAGACCTTCCTCGGGATGATCGAGGCCGGGCGGGCGGTGGCACCCGACCCCGACGCGATCCCGGCCGACACGGCGGGGCGCCTGATGGGCTCGATGGCCGAGATCCTGACCCGCCGCATACAGGGCAAGAGCTTCGATCCCGAGGGCTTCGTCCCCGAGCTGATGGCGCTGATCGTCGGCGCCTACCTGGGCGAGGAGGCCGGGGCGCGGGAGCTGGCGATCCCACCGCCCCCGCGGGTGGAGCAGGGCTGAGGCGACCCCGGGCGGGGTATCGTCCCCGCGTGGCGAAGGGCGAGGCGAAAGAGGACGGGCGCACCGGCGGGGCGCGGCTGCCGCGCGGCCGCCACGGCCTTCCGCGCGAGGTCGTCGCCGAGAACCAGCGCGAGCGGTTGGTGGCCGCGGTCATCGCCGCGGTCGCCGAGAACGGCTATGCGGAGACGACGATCGCGACGATCGTCGGCGAGGCCGGGCTCTCGCGAAAGACCTTCTACGAACACTTCAAGAACAAAGAGGACTGCTTCGCCACCGCCTACGAGGCCAGCTTCGCCTACCTGCGGGCCGAGATCGCGGCGGTCGACGGCACCAAGGAGGCGTGGGGCGCCTGGGTGCGGGCGCGGATCGGGCGACTGCTCGAGGTGCTCGCGGCGGAGCCGCAGATGGCGAGCTTCTTCCTGATCGCCCCGGCGAGCGTCGGCGACCCGGCGGCGCTCCGCCATCACCAGGCGATGCGCGAACTGGTCGGCGAGCTCGTCGCCGGGGCGCCGAGGAAGCGTGGCAAGGCCGCCTCCGGCGGGACACGCGAGCAGGCGCTCGCCGGCGGCATCTCGCGGCTGGTGGTGCGCAGGCTCGACGACGGCGAGGCGGCGAAGCTGCCCGAGCTGGAGGCGGCGCTCAGCGAGCTGGTGCTGCGTCCCTACGTCGGCGACGCGGAGGCCGCCCGGATCGCGGGCGCATGAGGGACGCCGTTGGTCGTCGTCCCGATCGGTGGTCGGGGACGACCCGCGGATGACTGGCCGCGGATCGTCCCTTCCGCACCGTGGTTCGGCCGTCTGCCAGGGAGAGATAGTCCTGTAGGCGGCCTTCCTTCGGCGGCATGCGCAGGCGCCGAAGATCGGAGCGCGCACCCGCCGTCGCGCCTGGTGAGCGGGCGCGACGGCGGGCATGGGACGCGCCTCGGGGGCTGTCTACCTCGCTCCCACGACCGTGGGCGCGGTGCAGGCGCGGACGATTTCGGTTTCGGCTTTGGTGCCGTCTTCGAATTTCGCCTGCACGTGTACCTTGAGCTTGCCGTCGGTGCATTTGGCGCTGATCGGGTTGATCCCCTTCACCGACTTTTTGATTTTCAGGTTGAACGAGGTGATCGAGCCCGAGCCGCCGGTGATCTGCGGGATCTTCGCCACCGCGAGCTCGCCGAAGCGACCGTGGTGGATCTTCGAGATCGTCACCGTGGTGACGATCGCGCCCGAGATCGGGTTGGAGAAGTAGGCGTGGACGTACCAGGTGATCTTGCCGCCCTTTTCGCCGCCGTTGAAGAGCAGGAGCTTCGAGGGGACGGAGATCGGCTTCTGTTCGGCGAAGGCGACCTGCGCCGTCGTCTGCCCTTCGCCGATCAACGCCGGCCTGCAGGCCGCCAGCGCCGCCGCGGTCGAGGTGGCCTGCAGCTGGCCGGACTTGCAGGTCGGGATCCCCTTGACGTGGACTTCGGCGTTCTTGTCGCCTTCGATGATGATTTCGCGCGCCGCCGGCGGATGGGAGCCGTCCGCCTCTTTCACCGATCCTTCGGCGCTCAGTTCGATCGGCGTCTGCTTGGTCGCCGACAGCGCCTTCGGCGTGAAGCCCCCGCCCGCGGTCAGTTCGAGGTTGCCGACCTTGACCGTCACCGGGCCTTCACCGCCCGCCGCGATCGCGGCGCCGGCGAGGACGAACGCGAAGATTGCAAGTGACGTCAATGCGATCACGAGGCGCCCCGAGGGTCGCCGGCGAAGTCGGTCCATAGAGATGCTTCCTCCTCCTGAAGAAGTTGCTCGCCTGGAGGGCGAGGTCCCGCCCTGCCTGGCGGCCGCGAGCAATATAAACTGGACCACTCTCTAAACGCAAGGCAGAGTTTCTTGATGTGAGGATGTCGGCCTCCTGGACTGGGCATGGAGGCCCCCGGAGAGCGCGTGAACACATTTATCTAGTTAACTAGATAAAGTGCCCACGATGATCGAGTTCCACATACAGAGCCACTCCGGCGTACCCAGCTACCTGCAGATCGCGCAGCAGGTCCGGCAGGCGATCCGGCTCGGGATCCTCGCTCCCGGCGACAAGCTGCCGACCGTGAAGCAGGTCGTCGCCGCCGTGGCCATCAACCCGAACACGGTGCTGAAGGCCTACCGCGAGCTCGACCGAGAGGGGCTGGTCGACGGGAGGCGGGGGGTCGGCACGTTCGTCGCCGAGGGCGTCGTCGCGCTCGCGTCCGACGACGTCGACTCGCTGCGCAGGTCGCTCGGCAGGTGGGTCGCCGAGGCGCGGGCCGCCGGGCTCGACGACGAGAACATGTCCGCCCTCCTCGCCGACACGCTCCAGCCGCAGGGGAAGCTGAGGGTCGCGTGAGCGCCCTGCGCACCGAGGGCCTCGGCAAGCGCTATGGCGGATCCGCCTGGGCGCTCCGCGACTGCAGCATCGAGATCCCGGAGGGATCGGTGACCGCGCTGCTGGGACCGAACGGCGCGGGCAAGTCGACCCTGCTCGAGATGGCGGTCGGACTGCTCGAGCCCAGCGCCGGGACGATCGAGGTGCTCGGTCACTCCCCGTGGGAGGAAGCCGAGGAGATGTTGCCGCGCATCGGGTTCGTCGCCCAGGATCACCCGCTGCACGCACGGTTCTCGCTCGGCGAGATGATCGAGTACGGCCAGCGGCTGAATCCCTCCTTCGACGTGCGCCTGGCGGAGCGGCGCCTGGGGCGGATCGGGGCGGCGCCCGAGCACAAGGTCGGCAAGCTCTCCGGCGGCCAGCAGTCGCAGCTCGCCCTGACGCTGGCGTTGGCGAAGCGTCCGGAGCTGCTGCTGCTCGACGAGCCGGTGGCGGCACTCGACCCGCGAGCGCGGCGCGAGTTCCTCGCCACCACGGTCGAGGCGGTGGCTGAGACGGGGATGACCGTCGTCCTTTCCTCCCACATCGTCGCCGACCTCGAGCGGATCTGTGACCACATCGTGATCCTCTCCGGGTCGCGGCAGATGCTCGCCGGCCCGATCGAGGAGATCCTCGCCCGCCATCGCCTCCTGACCGGGCCGCGGAGCGACGCGAGGACCGTGTCCCGCGTCCACCAGGTGATCCGCGAGAGCCACACCCCACGGCAGACGACCCTGCTGGTACGGGCCGACGGGCACGTCTACGACTCCTGCTGGACGCCGCGCGAGGTCGACCTGGAGGAGATCGTCCTCGCCTACCTCGGCTACGGCGAGCTCGAAGACCGCTGCGACGAGGAGGCGTACGCATGATCTGGCTCGGCTGGCGACAGCAACGGACCGAGGCGCTGATCGCCCTCGCCATCGTCGCCGCCCTCGCGGCGCTGCTGATCCCGACCGGCATCAGCATGTCCTCCGCCGTCCACCATGAATCGGCAAGCGCCTTCGCCGCCCGCTTCAGCTCGCTCGGCAACCTGATCGCCTGGCTGACCCTCATCCCCGGGCTGATCGGGGTGCTGCTCGCGGCGCCCTTCGTACTCGCCCTCGAGCACGGCACCTACCGCCTCGACTGGACCCAGAGCGTTCCCCGACGGCGCTGGGTCGCGACCAAACTCGGCCTCTCGGCCGCCTCCGCGATCGTCGCTGCAGGCGTTCTCCTCCTGCTGCTGACCTGGTGGCGAGAGCCGTTCGTCGAGCTCCAAGGACGGGTCGCGCCCGCCGTCTATGACTCCGAGGGCACCGTCGTCTTCGCCTACACGCTCGTCGCCCTGGCCCTCGCCACCGCGATCGGCGCCGTCTGGCGCCGTGCGGTGCCGGCCCTGGCCGTCGGCCTGGTCCTCTACGTCGGCGCCCGGGTCTTCGTCGACACCTGGCTGCGCGAACGGCTGGTCGCGGCCGATACCGCGGTCTGGAGCGTCAACCACAAGGCCCCGAACCTCGACAAAACCTGGATCCTCGAACAGTTTCCGGCCGACGGCCATGGCGCACACATCCCGAACTACTCCTGCCAGGTAGGCGCCGGCGGCGCCTGCGCCCTGCCGACCCTCCACCACGGCTTCATCCACGCCGTCTACCAGCCAGCCTCCCACTTCTGGAGCCTGCAGTTGACCGAGACCGCCATCTTCGGAGCGATCGCGGCGGCCCTACTGTGCTTCGCCGGCTGGTGGACGCGCAACCGCGTGGCCTAGGCGGCTCCTGCTCCGATTACTGACCTGGCGAATTCCCATCGCCCCGTGGTGGCGCGGACGCACGCTTGCGGTGTCGCGCAGACGCCGGTGGCGGAGCTAGGCGGAGGACGGGAAGTTTCGACCGCGAGGAGCAGCTCCGGGATGCGCTCGACGGATCCAGCCGGACGCGACGGGTTCGAATAGCCCCGGCTTTCCCGTCGGCGCACCCCGCCCGACGGGTGCCCTCATCCGCCTCCGCGCAAGGTCACGCGGAGGGTCCGCTTCGTCTCGGTGCCGGCGGCGAAGACCTTGACCGGGACCGCGATGCGGGTCCGCCCGCCGGCGAGATCGCGGACGGCGGCGCGCGGCAGGCGTGCGCGCAGGGTGCCGGTGGCGCCGGCCTTGATCCAGCGCGCCGCGAGGACTGCCACCACGTAGCGGTGGCCGTCGATGCGGACGGCGACCCGGCGCGGGGCCACCAGCCGGCAGGGCACGGTGCCCGGGCAAGCGACCGCGCCGAGCGCGGCGACCCGCCCCGCGCCGAGCGCCTGCACGCCCCGAGCCTGCCGCACCCGGGCGGCGGGTCCCTTCGCCTTGGCGTCGGTCAGGGTCGCGGGCAGGGCCGGCGGCTGGTCGGCGGCGGGGCCGGCCGGGAGGCCCTGCGGGGCATCGTCGGATCCGCCGGGGCCGCCCGTCCCGGGTGGCGCCTCCCTCGGCGTGCCGAAGCGGAGGTCCATCGCGATCGGGTCGAAGGGCTCTCCCTCGGGGTAGGCGCCGAAGACCTCGGCGCCGGCCGCGGTCAGGGCGCTCTTCGCACCCGACCAGGTGAGGCCGTCGGTCCCGTCGGCGATCGGTCCCGCGCCGGCGAGGTCGACGGTGACGAGCGCGATGTCCTCGCGCCGGCGCACCGTGGGGTCGGCGAGGGTCGGCCCGACGGCGTCGGCGTAGAGGGTGCCGGTGGCGCCGGAGGCCTCGAGGTGGAGGTCCGAAAAGGTGGTGTCGAGCGCCGGGACGCCGCCGGAGACGTGGCCCCAGAAGCGCACCGAGCCTTCGAGGTCCACCTCGAGCGTCCCGTCGGCGGGGTCGTAGCGACCGCCGGCGACCGGGAAGCGCAGGGCCTCCGAGCCCGCGCCGGCAGCCGGGCAGAGGCTACCCGTGGCGGTCGTCCCGGGGACGCGTTCGACCCCGCCGGCGAGCTCGATCCCGCCCTGGGCGACGGTGCCGACCACGTAGCAGCGCCAGCGGTTGGCGAAACCCCATTCGAAGCTGCCCGAGCCGAAGGTGACCGCTTCTCCCACCGGGCCCGCGACCGTCAGCTTCGCCGCGCGCGAGTAGGTGGTGCCGACCGCGTTGGTCAGCTTCGCGCGGAAGAGGGCGCCGTCCATCTCGCCGTTGACGTCCTTGATCGTCAGCTTCGTCGCCGTGGCCTCGAAGTCGCCCGAGTCGAGGTCGATCGCCTGCCAGAAGCCGCCGACCCGCCGCTGCCAGGTGGTCTCGGCCTCCGGGACGGCGCTCGCCAGGAGGCTGAAGGCGACGTCTTCGCCTTCGGTCGCGGTGCGGTCGGCGAGGTCGAAGGTGATCGCCGGGCGATGGCGGACTTCGAGCGTCGCCACGTCGGTGGCGAGGGCGCCCGCGCCGTTGGTGGCGACGGCGCGGAAGGCGGCGCCGTCCTCGGCGGCGCGGGCCCCCACGGTCAGGGTCCCGCCCGTCTCACCGGCGATGTCGGCGAAGCGCGCCGAGCCGGGGGCGCGTCGCTGCCATTGAAGGGTCGGTGGCGGGGTGCCGGTGGCGGCCGCGTCGAAGCTCACCTCGGCGACCCCGTCGGGCTCGATCGTCACCGAACGGCCGGCGGGCTGGACGGTGATCGTCGGCGAGTGGCCGGTGTCGGCGAAGTGGGCCCAGCCGTAGGTGCTGGTGAGGCCGCCGGTCGAGGTGCCGTCGTTGGACTGCAACCAGAGCCCGCCGTCGGGGAGGGCACCGATCGCCGACTGGACGGTGTTGACGAAGGGGTAGGTCTTCGAGAAGACGACCCGCCCTTCGCGCACCCCGGTAAGGCGCTGGGCCTTGAAATCGAGTTGCCACGCGGTGCCGTCGGCACCGAGCGTGAAGACCGGGTTTTTGGTCTGGGTGAGCTGGGCCTCCGGGCCGGCCGGGACCAGCACCCCGCCGTAGTCGAGCCGGAACTGGCGCAGCCGCGAGGGGATCGCGGCGGTGCCCGAGTAGAGGAAGGTGACGTCGCCGGCGGCGTCGGCCATGGCCTTGGAGTAGGGACGCACGCCGGTGTCGCCGATCGTGGTCATCGTCCCGGGCACTTCGCTCACGGTCGCCGTCCCGGTCTCCTCGTCGAGGACGATCCGCTGGGCGCCGACCTCGCTCAGCGGGGCGGGCGTCACGCCGGCCTGCGCGGTAGGGGTGGTCGCGCGCGGCAGGACGATCGAGCCGTCGGCGGCGACGGCGCCCGCGCCCGCCGACCCGTACCAGTTGCGGTTCCAGCCGGTGGGGGCGTTCGGCAGCTCATAGCGCGTCTGGGCGAATTCGCCGAGGCCGGTTTCGCGGACGGCGTAGAGGTACCAGCGGTGGGAGTCGTAGTCGGCGGGGTCGGCACCTTCGGGGACGACGCGCGCGATCCGCAGCCAGCTGTCGTTCGCGGCGTCGAACAGTCCCCCGCCGGGGATCTGGACCGGCGTGATCGATCCCCTCGAGTAGGTGCCGGTGTCGGGGTCCCAGCGCAGGTAGGTGTCGAGTTCGCCGCCACTCGAGCCGAAGTAGGCGATGTCCTTCACCGGGTTGATCAAGCCGTTGCCGAGGTAGGCGGCTTCGGAGAGGGAGAGGTCGGTCGGCTCGCCGACGAACTCGCCGCGGTCGAGATCGAAGGCGCGGAGCGAGTAGTCGCCGCTCGGCTGCTTGACCGAGGTCTGGATGATGTGGCGGGCCTGGTCGACCCAGGTGGCGCCGACCGAGGACTGTTCGCCGAAGGTGCCGTTGCCGGCGAGCTCGAGGCCGTTCGAGTCCGGATCGGTCCAGTGCTCGGCGAAGTCGGGGGCGCCGCCTTCGCCCGCGTAGGAGAAGGCGAGGAGGTCGAGGGCCTGGCCGACCACGTAGTTGCCGCCGAAGACGTCTTCGGCGCCGCTCTGGCTGAGCGCGGCCGGGATCCCGCTCCAGGCGGTCGTGCCCGAGTCGATCGCCGGGGTGGCCGCGGTCGGGTCGAGCACGGCGAGGTCGGTGCGGCCGAGGTCGACCAGCTGCCAGGTGTGGACGTTGCGCGAGATCGCCTCGACGCTGACCTGCGAGCCGGCGGCGCTGATCGTCACCACCGGGTCGGAGATCGTGATGTCGAGGACGTAGATGTCGAGCGGGCCGTCGTAGCCCGCGGGCGGCGTGATGAAGGCGCTCTCGGAGGGGTAGTAGTGCCCGCGCCAGTGGATCGTGCCTTCGGCTTCCACCGTGGTGGTCTTGGTCTCCGGGTCATAGCTGCCGCCGGTGATCGGGAATTCGTAGATCCCTTCGGCGTTCTGGACGACGCCGCCCGACTGCACGCCGCCGCCGGCGTAGCCGCGCCAGGACCCTTTGATCCCCCACTTCAGCACGCCGGCCGAGATCTGCTGCGGCGCCGCCGCGGCGCGCGGGGACGCGGCGAGGAGGGTCGCCGACAGGGTGGCCACGAGGAAGAGGGCGAACAGGAGCGAGGCGCGACGGACGCGGGCCGTCGAGGCGAGGCACGGGGTTTTCATGGGACGAGACCCTCCGAAGTTAGGGTTGCCTAAGTCGGCGCGGAAGGCTACACGAAAACGAGTTAGGGTGCCCTAATTCGGGATCGGGCTTCCCAAGGCCGGCGCCCAGGCCGGCCCGCGGCGCGGCCCGCCCGGCCGAGGCCCGACCCGACTCGACCGACCGGACCGGACCCGACCGGATTGAACTCCCTATCTGGTGTGATAGACAAGTCACGTGGACTTGGTCGGTTCCCATGGCGAACCTGGACCGTACGATCTGGCCGTCGTGGGAGCGGGGGCCGCGGGACTGAACGCCCTTGCGGTGGCCGGCAAGTACCTGGGCAAGGACCAGCGGGTCCTGCTGATCGACCGCCGCGGCCGGGCGGGCGGGATGTGGGTCGACACCTATCCCTACGTGCGGCTGCATCAGCCACACCAGTTCTTCACCGCCGCCGACATCAAGTGGAAGCTCGGCGCCGACCGCTCCTATCTCGCGACCAAAGGCGAGGTGCTCGACCATCTCTCCTACTGCGTCGAGGTGGTGAAGGGGCAGGTGCAGCTCGACGAGTGGATGGGGACGGAGCTGGTCGCCGACGAGGCGGGCGGGGACTCGATCCGGCTGACCTGCCGATCCGCCGACGGCGAGACCCGGGTCGCCGAGACCAGGCGGCTGATCAAGGCGCCGGGGCTGGCGGTCGAGCCGAACCAGCCGCTGAGCGTGTCAAGCGACCGGGTCCACTCGGTCTCCCCCGACTTCTGCGACGTGCGCACCGGCGAGATCGCCGCAAGCGACGCACCGGTGTGGGTGGTCGGCGGCGGCAAGACCGCGATGGACACGGCGCACGCGCTGATCACCTCGCGCCCCGGCCGCGAGGTGAACATCCTCACCGGGACCGGCACGTTCTTCACCAGCCGCGACAAGGCGTTTCCCACCGGGGCCAGACGTTGGTGGAGCGGCAGCCGGGGCATTCCCACGTTCCTCGAGTGGGCGCGGCGATTCGACGGGACCAACGAGCGCGAGACGATGGACTGGTACCGGTCGACGATCGGCATCGCGCCCACCGACGGCGCCAGGAACTTCGTCTTCGGGCTGCTCTCCGAGGCGGAGGCGCGAGTCATCCGCGCCGGGGTGAGCGAGATGGTCGGCGATCATCTGCTCGACGCGGTCGACCAGGGCGACGGAGTCGAGCTGCAGCTCCGCAGCGGCGCGAGCCGCCGGATCCGGCCGGGTTCCTGGCTGGTCAACTGCACCGGCTACGTCTTCGGCGAGCGCCTGCGCGAGCGCCCCTACGAGCCCTACGTGTCGGCGGGCGGCAGGGTCGGGGTCGTCTCACCGCGCGCCAACATCGCGCTGCTGCCCTCCTTCGCCGGCTACTACCTCGGCCACCTGATGATGCTGGGCCGGCTCGGCGAGCTGCCGCTCTACGAGCTGGACGGCGACGAGCTGGCAAGGCGCTCGCGGGAGGCGTGGGCCTGCACGGCGGTGACCGAGCAGCTCTACAACCTCAGCCTGATCGCCGACGACGCGCCGCGCGAGGTCCTCACCCAGAACGGACTGAACCTCGACCTCTGGTACCCCACGCCCCGATTCCTCCTCGGTGCGGTGCAGTTCGCCCGCGCCCACCGGCGCGAGCGCGAGCGTTGGCGGCAGACGCTCGACCGCGTGCGGGAGCGCTTCGACGTCCGCTGCGGCCCGGTCGTCGCCTAGGCGCACGCGGCCGGCGCGCCCGACGCGGAGCGGGTCACGACCTCTCCTCGGTCGCGGACCGCCGGCTTCCGCGATCGAAGATCTGGGGCGAGCGCGACAAGGCGATCGGGTGAAGGGTGGCCACTGCCTGCGCGGCGTCGAGGTCGACCGTGGCGTCGGCCGCTCAGCCGAACTTCCAGCCAGGGCCGCGCGGCAGCGGCGCGGCGCCCGGCAGACAGGTCCCGCCGCGGCAGACGCGGCCGACGTAGAACCGCTCGGTCGCGGCCGGGCCGCGCAGCCCGGTGCGCCCGACCGCGCGCACGCGGACCGCATGGATCCCGCGACCGATCGCCGCGTAGCGTCGCGGCGAACGGCAGGTTCGGAACCGTTGCCGGTCGAGCCTGCATTCGAAGCGCCGGACGGGTCCGCGGGCGTAGAAGCGGATCCGCATCTTGGTCCGGCGCGGCCCGCTCGCGCCGGCGTCCTTTTCGAACGCGAAGAAGTCGAGACGGGCGATCCGGCTGTGTGGTCGCAGCGGTCCGCGCCGTCTTTTGCCAGAGCTCTTGGTCCCACCGGGAGGCGGCTTGGGGGTCGCCGCGGGGACGAACGGTTCGGCGCTGGTCAGGATCGTGCCACGGCTGCCGACCAGGACACACAGCTCGACCGAGGGACAGGAGGCGCCGAAGAGGCCGTTGGCGTCGACCGAGCCCGGTTCCTCGGCCCCTTCGCTGTAGGGCCGGACGTTGGTCAGTCGCCAATGGGGCTGGGGCGCGGTCGGTTCGGTGGAGACCACGACGTCGCCGTTGTTGTCGACGGCGAGGCAGGCGCCCGCCGATGCGCAGGCGGTGCCGGTCACCTGGACCGATGCGCCGCTGCTCGCCGTCCTCCAGCTCCCCGGCCGCGTCGGTTCGCCGGCCGCCAGGAGATTGCCGCCGGCGTTGCCGGCCAGACACACGCCCGCCGCGCAGTCGATCGACTGGAGGAGGCTCCCGCCCAAGGGTCCAAGCGAAGTCCAGGCGCCCGGGCCGCCGGTCGGGTCGGTGGAGGCGACGAGTTCGCCGTTGGCGCCCGCGGCGACGCAGAGGGTCGCCGAGCTGCACGAGACGGCCCGCAGGTCGAACTGTTCCCCGAGGTCGGCTTCCTGCCAGGCGGCGACGCCGCCGGTCGGGTCGGTCGAGGTCAGGACCTTGCCCCTGTTGGTGCGCCGGCCGGAGACGGCGACGCAGAGGGATTCGGTCGGACAGGAGACCCCGTAGAGGTGGATGTTGCTGCCGCTCGGCTTGAGTTCGGCGACGCTCCAGGCCGAGGCCGGACCGGTCGGGTCGGTGCTCGCGTAGATCTGGCCGAGCGTGGTGACCGCGACGCAGAGACGAGACGACGGACAGGAGACGCCCTGTACCTGGCGGCCCGAGATGACCGAGGCGCCGGTGACGGAATCTTCGAAGCGGCCTTCCCCGGCGTAGACGGTGTGCCAGGCGGCGGGACCGCCGCTCGGGTCGGTCGAGGTCGCGATCAGGTTCTGGGTACCGACCGCTGCGCAGAAGCTCGTCGTCGGGCAATCGACCCCGAGGAGGAACAGTTCGCCCGGGCCCCCGGGCAGCCGCGTCGTCGTCCAGCCGGCCGCCGCTGCCGGCGCCACGACCGCAAGCACGAGCGCTGTCACGGCCGCCAGAATGCTGATGACCCGACTCGATCCGGCTTTCATCCCCGCCTCCTCTCGCACGCGCCGAGCCCCCCGGCCAGCCTCTGCGAAGACCCTACGCCTCAATCCACCACGATGACGGCTCGAGCCCGGCGGGGGCATCGACCGGAAGGCGTGCAGGGGTCGCGCCGCCATGCCTGCGCCGCGCTCGGCGACGCAGCCCCTCCACCACGTAGATGCCATCCGCGTCGGCCTACGGCCGATGCCACCATGACGCGCCGTCACGGAGTGCCGCAGGTGCTCGCAACGAATCCGCGAGGTCACGGTACTGACTACCAGGCGTCTCGCACGCGCAAAGACGAGCCGAGCGACCGGACTCCAACGCGCGACTTCCGGCGTGAGAGAGCGCGGCGCCCCAACGTTCGATTCCGGAGGCTCGAGCAGACAGCAAAGCCAGGCACAGAGCCGATTTCCGGCGTGTAGGCGAGAAGATAAATGCGCCAGACCAGATTGAATTGGCGACCTTCGGCTTAAAGGACGAAGGACATCTACGCCGGAAGCGGACCTGCGGAGGGGATGTGACTGGGATGAGACACGCAGTGCGCCTCAAGCAACTGCGGGGCGGTCACACCGGTGATTGTCCGAGCGTGGACCAGCGCCTCGGCGCCGGCGTCCCGAGCCTTCGCCATGACCGCATCGGTGATGGCGAAGAGCTCTCCCGCCTGATTGCCAGCCGACCGCTCATGGTCAAACTGCAACCTCTATGCACGGCAGTGGGATGCCTTATCAGACTCAGTAGAGCCAGGCGCGATCGGCGCGCGCGTCGCCGCGTTGAAGCTCGCCGGCAAGGAGCTGCCGCCCAGCGAGCGCGCCAAGTAGGGCGACCGTCCGACCGCATCGAATCGTTTTAAGAGTAGTTTTATGGAATATGTGGAAGCGATCATCTGGAAGACGACTGCCGTAGCATTGGCGCTGGCCGGCCTCTGCTCCCCAGCGAGTGGCCGAACCGGTGTCCCAGGGCTGGTGCGAGTCGGCAACGCGGAGATCGCCTGCTATCACGCTGGAAGCCACCGTTACACGGCCCAGATCAAACCTACCAACTGTGATCTCGCGGGCCGCGAAGGCGAAGCGAAGAAATTCGTCAGCTTCCCGATCCAGAAGATGCGCTGGGCCGAATGGGGTGAATTCCGCACCCAGGCCTCCTACGGCGTCAATGCCACCAACAAGATCCGGGTTCGGGTGATCGCGTTCCGCCGGGTGCGCTGCAGCGACGGAAGCGTCTTTTACTCGGCCGTCAATGTCATCGAGCCAGGGAACGGCAGCTACTTCGTCGTGCGACTGCCTACCTGTGAAGTCCCGACGCCGACCCGTTAAGGCCTCCTGGCGCGGGTCGACTCAGGGATTCGCAAATGCTTTGTACTGACTCCACGCTGGATCCATTGGCCCTCAGCAGCCCGCAGTGTTGTTCCCAGATGATTGGGCTCTTGTTCACATCCTGGACGTTGTAGTACATCACGTTTTCGAGGTTATATTTCTGCCGTTGGTTTGCCATCAGCGCAAACGTCGACCGGAGCAGGAATTTCTGGAACGATTCACTGACGGGTGGGATCACGGCGGCGTTTTCCGTGTTTTCGACCGGAAAGCCGATCTCCGTCACCCAAATCGGCTTCTGGTCGAACTTGATCTGCACCAGGTCGTTACGTACCGCTTCCCGCACCAGTCTCGCGTCATTTAGTTCGAACCCAGGGGCGCGCTTCTTTTCGCCCCTGCGACCTACCTGGAATACGTACGGGTGGAGGCTGACCGCGTCGTAATAGCTTTTAGCCCCGGCTGCGTTGATTTCTTTTAGGAACTGACGCGGGGTGAGGCGGCAGCGCTTGGAATCTTTTTCCGGGCATTCGTTCGTCCGGTATCCGAACAAGCCGGGCCCCAGCACCGTCAGCGATGACCCTTTCGCACCGGCTTTGATCGCAGTAGACATTTCCTCCAGGAAGACCGCGAAGTCCGGAGGATTCACGACCCGTTCGTGTTCGACCGTCGGTTCTGATTCGTGAGGACCGGCACCCGGTCTGCCGTCTCCGCCGACCGCGCCAGTGTGACGCCACGCCCGCCGCCGTCAACCCCTCCGGGGTCGGGGCCGCCCTTGACCGCGGCGGGCGTGGCGCGGGAGATCGCTTCTATGTCGGCGGAGGAGGAACTGCGGAAGCCAGATCTCCGGCGATGGCGCAACCAGGCGCGGGGCGGCACCGTGCGGCCGGACGCAGCGGTGGAGGTCGCGTGTCCCTCGGGCGGGGGCCGGAAGGCCCCCGCCCGAGGGCATCAACACGCCAACTCCGGGACGACCCGGCGACCGAAGGCTTCGGCGACCTCCCGATCGGAGCCGGTCAGCACCACCTCGGCCGAACCGGACCACGAGTAGCGGTAGGTGACACGCCGCACCTCGTAGGCCGGCACTTCGCTGTAGTGCCAGAGTCGCCCTCACCGCCGACGTGATCGCACTCGAGGCAGAGCCGGCGATCGGGGCCTCCGACGCCCAGGATCACTTCAAAGGTGGTCGTCCGTTCGACCGCCAACGGCAGTTCGTCGATCGCCTCCTCCGCGTTGTAGCGGTCGAACGCCTCGGGGTCGAGGCCCAGGTCGGCGATCCGCCCGGCGCCGATGTCCTGCCGCGCTTCCTCTGCGTGTTCGTATTCGCCCAGCGCCGTCAGGTCGCGCAGGTCCGCGATGCAGTCCCGCGCACTCGTCTCCACGTATGCCCCTGCATCCGTCTCGTCCACTCTCTCGCCCATCGTCCGGCTCCTTCGTCTCGCCGGGCAGTTCCGTCCTGCCCTGGTAAGCGCGATCGGTCGCCGGACGACGACGGCGCACCGAGCCGGAGGCGAGGGGAAGGGCGAAGCCCTTGCGCAAGGAGGAGCCGGCGAGAGAATGAAGCGAAGCAGGGCAGGCGGTTTGTCGTTGGTCCCTCTCCTCTCGAGCGGGCGCGGAGGCGGGTCGGCCGCGGTGAGATCAAGGCCCGACGAAGCTGGCCGAGTCTCCACCACCCAAACCTGCCAACGTGGGCACGGTCAGCGAGGGCGCGAAGACCGCGTACTCACGACCCTCATGCTGGACGGCCGCACTATGGGTCATCGTGAATTCCGCGCAACGGAGGTCGGCATAGAGATCCTCCGTGATCCGCGGGTCGGCGTCATAGGTCAGGAACCAACTTCCGCCCCGTCCGAGCAATCGTGCCAAGCGGACGTGATCTTCCCAACCAAGCGTGTCGAGGTAGAGGTGATCGCCCTTCCCGAGGTAAGGAGGATCGGCATAGATGAACGATTCCGAATCCGACAGGTGTTCGCCGATGAGGTCGATCCCGTCCATCTCGGTCACGGTGACACGACTGGCATAGCGCGAAAGCGCATCCAGGCGCGCTTCGAGGCCACCGCGATCGAAGCGAGCGTCGATCTTCCATTTCCCGGACTGGTCGTAACCGCCGATGGGCCGACCGTCCAGAATCCCCGACCTGTTCGTGCGATTGAGAAAGAAGAGGGCGAAACCGAGATCGACATCATCGTCCGGCTTCGACAAGTAGACCTGCCGCTGCTCTCGCCATTCGGCGACGGTCACCTTGCACCTCCGCAGTTTGGAAAGCAGTTCATCGGGACGCTCGAAGACTGCGCGCCAAAACGCAGCGATGCCTGGGTTCAGGTCGTTGATGACGATCTCGTCGACGTACTCGTCGACCAACAGACGGAGGCCCACTCCTGCGCCGCCAGCGAAGGGCTCCACATAGCGTCTCGGGCGCGGCTGTTGGTGACCCAAGAGTCCAGCGACGTATTTCGCGAGGCGCCCCTTGCCCCCCGGATAGCGAAGCGGGCTAAGGTACCGGGACGGAACCCTAGACATCGTCGTTGAGGGCCTGGAGAAATGGCTCCATGTTGCCTGCGATGTTGCCGAGGGTCATCGCGTCGGCGAGGAAATATTTGTTGTGGACAAAGGCGTGTAGCGTCTTGACCGAATAGATGCTCGTCCCGTCGGAGAGCCCGGTACGGACCGGTTTGAACTGCTGATTTTCTTGTTTCGGGTCGAGTTGTCCGAGGCACTTTTTCACCCGCTGGTGAAGCTCGCTGCCACGAGAGAGACTCTTGGCGTCGATATATCCGTCGGTCGCGAGCTCGAGGATGCAACGCATCAGCACGGCGGCGGCATGAGGAGTGTTGTCGATCTTCAACGCCCTGAACTCGCGCAGCAGCGTCTGCGTCTTGGCGTCGAGCCGGGAAAGGTCGAGGTCCTTGAATGGCCTCGGTGGTTTCGATGGCGGTTTCGGCTTCGGCTTGGGTTTCGGCTTCGGTTTCGGCGCCGGTTCGCTGGTGAGCGGGGCAGCTTCCGGTCTGCGCTTTTTCGGATCGGGTTCGGGCGTGGTCGCGAGGTATTCGATCCGCAGCTGCTTATTGCGGACCTCGCTCACGCCGACGTCGGCGGCGAAATCCGCGATCACCCGTTCGAAGAATTCTTCAAGCTCCGAGGCCGCGAAATGGAAGATGAGCGATCCGTTCGCCTCTTCCATCCCGATCCGATCTTTGAAGTTCTGGTCGAGGACAAGCCGCCCCAGGGAGGTCAGCCGCTTTTTCGCGGCGGCCTGGATCAGGTCGATCAGGTTCTGGCTTTTGGGGTAGGCGTCTTCAACGGCCTGAAGGAACCTGATCGCAGCGCCGGCCTCCCGCCCCGGTTTCTCCGAGAAGCGATTAGTGGCGAGTGCGTTCCAGGGAACCACGCCCGCCCCCTGCGACTCTCCGCCGTGACGATTTTCCATCCAATGCTCGGCGTCTTTCCGCGCCGGGGCGATTGCACATTCGACTTTCGCGGGGATCGAGGTCGCATTGCTCGAGAGCCTCTTCATCGGCGTCTCGATCGGGGTTCCCTCGGCGAGGGCCGGGTTGTTGAGGATCTTCAGGACGGCAAGGCGCCGATTTCCCTCGACTACGGTGTAGTTCCGGCTCGATTTGATGACGAGCAACCGGTCGATCGGGCTCAGGCCGAATTCCAAGATGTCGTTGGCGAGAACTACGAGCTTCTGGCGCTGGTTCTCGATCAGCGCCGCCAGGGCCTCGCGCTGCGAGGACACCAGATCGTGGCGTGGGTTCTCGGCATCAAGAAGCAGTTGGCCGATGGCTAGGGTCTTGTTCTCGTAGGGCACGGGCGGCAGTATCGCCAGTTGCAGGATTTAACGTCAAGTTCCTCTAGCGAACGAACCTTCTGGTGCATCACTGCGAGTAGTAGTTGGCCGAGAGAAGACCAGCGTGGTTGCCGGTTGCGGTGAGGTCGCGCAGCGACCACGGCGCGAGCCGGAGCGCAGCCCGGCTCGCGCCGATTTTTTCGGGGCGAGGGCTTGACAGGTTTACAACCGCGCGAAGACATGCTTCTCTACGCATTGAAGGCACCTGGGATAAGTCGGTACAGAGGCAGATATGGGGAACTGATCTGAGGCGTCAAACGACGTTTCGGGTCTTTTTTGTGCCTGAAAAGCGCTCGACCACCACCTGAACCGAGTTCGGGAAAGCGCCAACGTGCCGTTCGGGCAGGAGGACCGAGCCTCGCTGGAAGCGGGCTCGGTCATCGCGCCGATGCAGAATCACGCAGACCTTCGAGCACACGGAGCGGTGGTTCGGAAGTCCGTCGCCGGGTGCTTCTGTTCTTCAGGAGAGAGCCGCTCGGCGGCTCGGCTGCGACTCCTTGCCCGCCGATTTCGTAGCGGAAATGTAGCGGTGAGCGAACGGCGAGCAGTGGAACGGCCCGGCAGGCAGCGGCGAGGTGATTTTTGAGACGCCGCCGCATTTCGCTTTCCAGAGCCGAAAAGAGGCACCGCCCGGAACTGCGAGGGATGCGCCCGACCAGATTCGAACTGGCGACCTTCGGCTTGAAAGACCGACGCTCTTTGGGCCCCCGGAGGGACCCGTTGACCACTGAGCTACGGGCGCTCGATCGGAACGATAGCCGCCCGGCGGGGTTTGAGCGTCGTGGCCGGGTTCGGGTGGTCGGGGCGGGGATTGTTGAGCGGTAGGCTCGGGAAAGGATGGGTGCATCTGGCGATGGTTTGAAGGCGCGGACGGCGGATCCTTGGCGGGATACGGAGGTCATCGATGCGCGGGCGCCGCGGTTCAACCAGGCCGTCGTGGCGGGGTTCGCCTTGGTCGGGGTGTTGGGCGGGTGGCCATTGCTCTGGGCGCTGATGGCGGTGCAGTTGGCGCTGGGGCTGGTGCTCGGGAGGCGGTGGTGCCTCTCCTGCGTCGCGTATTTCGGGCTCATCCAGCCTCGGTTCGGCGAGGGCGAGCTGGAGGACTCGCGGCCACCGCGCCTGGCCAACCGGATGGGCGCGGTGTTCCTCGGCGCCGCGGCCGTGGCCTGGTGGGTCGGGGCGCCGACGCTGGGGACGGTGCTCGGGGCGATCGTCGCGGCGCTGGCGCTGCTCGCCGTCACCACCAACTTCTGCACCGGCTGTGAGATCTACAGGCTGACCGCGCGGTTGCGGGGGATCTCGCCACGGCATCACGACCGGATCGACGTCGCCGATCTGCCTCCCGCGGCCGGCGAGCGGTTGTACGTCGAGTTCACCCACCCGCTCTGCTCGGAGTGCCAGGAGTGGGAGCGGCGGCTCACCGCCGACGGGGCGGCCCTGGTGACGCTGGACGTGCGGGAGCGGCCGGACCTTGCCCGCAAATACGGCATCGCGGTGGTCCCCACCGTCCTCGCGGTCGCCGCCGACGGCGAGGTGCTGGAGCGGCTGGCGCCGTGACCGCGTAGGGATCGGTGCCGAGGGCGCCCGGCGCGTAGTCTCGACCGATGGACCTGGGAATCGAGGGACGCGTGGCGCTCGTCATGGGCGCCAGCAAGGGCCTCGGCCGCGGCATCGCCGGCGCCCTCGCCGCCGAGGGCGCGCACGTCGCGATCGCCAGCCGCAGCCGCGAGCGGCTCGACGCCACGGTCGCGGAGCTGGACGGCCAGGTCACCGCCTTCGTCGCCGACGCCGGCGACCTCGATCGGCTCGCCACGCTGCCGGCCGAGGTCGAAGGCGCGCTCGGGCCGATCGACATCCTCGTCACCAACACCGGCGGCCCCCCGCAGGGAAGGGCGCTCGACAACCCGATCGAGGAGTGGGAGGAGGCGTTCCGCTCGCTGGTGCTCGGCGTGCGGGTGCTGGTCGAGGGCGTCCTGCCGAAGATGCGCGAGCAGGGCTGGGGCCGGATCGTCAACGTCGGCTCCAACTCGACCGTCGAGCCGGTCCCCGACCTGACGCTCTCCAACGCCAACCGGCTCGCCGCGATCGGCTTCCTGAAGACGCTCGCGCGCGAGGTCGCCGCCGACGGCATCACCGTCAATACCGTGGTCACCGGCAAATTCGCCACCGACCGGCTGGCGGAGAACCTCGGCTCGATGGAGGCCGCCGAACGGAGCGGCCGCGAGACCGTGCCGGCGGGCCGCCTCGGCACCCCGGAGGAGTTCGGTGACCTGGTCGCCTTCCTCGCCTCCGACCGCGCCGCCTATGTCAACGGCGCCTCGATCCCGATCGACGGCGCCCTCCTCAGGTCGGTCTGAGGTCGATGGGCCGAAAACTCAAGCTCCGCTTGAGTTTTCGGCCCATCGACAGCGGGCGCCGGCGAGGCCCGTGAGGAGGCGGCGGGCCAGGCCTCGCAGGGTGCGTTTGCCGTACGCGTGGCCCGGGTCGAACTGGGTGAAGAGGGCGAGGGCGATGCGGCGGGGACCCCTGCGGAGCAGGGCTACCTGGTGGTCGACGCGGCCGCTGCCGCTCCCCCAGCCACCCTTGAGGTAGAGCGTCCACCCGCACGGCACCACCCTGCCGATCCCCCACCGCTGCGAACGCACGACGTGCGAGAGCAGGTACCTCGCGTACGGCCGGTGGTCGCGGGGGATGTAGGACATCAGGCGATCCATGAAGCGGACCTGGTCACGCGGGCTGGTCCGGCTTTCTCCCCACACCCAGCGATAGCGGAAGTCCCGCATGCCGGCGACCCGCGCCAGCCGCTCGATCCGCCTCCTCCCCACCATGTTCCGCACGGTCGTCGCCGCGACGCTGTCGGAGACGCGGATCATCGGCGCGAGCAGATCGCGGTCCGCCCGCGAGAGTCCCCGCCCGTCCCGCATCCGCAGGAACGAGGCCAGCAGCATCACCTTGAAGACGCTCGCCGCCGGCGCCGTGGTCGCCGCCCGATACCCGTAGAAGCGCCCGCGCTGATCGATCACCGCGAAGGCGACGTCCCCCTCCCGGTGGCGCACGTAGCGCCGCGCCGCCCGCATATCGGGACGCCACGGCCGCGCCGCGGCCCCTGCCGGCGCGACCAAGGCAAGCGCCACGACGAGGATGCCGACCAACACCCCTGGCGTCATATGACGCGGCACGAGGCCGCAGCGTCGGCTGCGCGTCGTGCCAGGCGCTGCCGCTTCGCCGCCGGCGCGCCCGCGCTTGGTCATACGACGCCAGAACGGCGGTGCTTTGAACGGCGCGAAACCGACGCTGCGGCCTCGCGCCGCGTCATTCGGCGTCGGCCGCCTCTCTCATCGCCGGGTAGATGATCACGTCCCGCAGCGTCTTCGCCCCGGTCATGATCATCAGCAGGCGGTCGATCCCAAGGCCGACGCCGCTCGCCGGGGGCATCCCGTATTCGAGCGCCCGCACGAACTCCAGGTCGGTCGGGTGCGGATCTTCCTCCGCCCCGCTCTCCTGCCGTTCGCGCTGGCCGACGAACCGCTCGCGCTGTTCGACCGGATCGTTGATGTCGGTGCCGCCACCGAGGATCTCCAGCCCGGCGACGATCCCGTCGAACGCCTCGCACACCTTCGGATCCGCCGGGTGGCGCTTGACCAGCGGCCAGATGTCGATCGGCAGCACGGTGATGAAAGTCGGCTGGATCAGCTTCGGCTCGACGATCTTGCCCTGCAGGGTGTCGACCAGGCCGGCCCAGTCGTCGTCGGGATCGGCATCGTCGCCCGCCACCTCGGCCAGCTCGTCGCGGCTCGCCTTATAGATGTCGACGCCGGTCGCGGCAAGGATCTCGTCGCGCAGGACCACCCGCGGCCAGGGCGCCTTGAAGTCGATCTCGACCCCGTCGCGCTCGACCACCGTCGTCCCCATCACCTTCTCGACCACGGTCGAGACGAGGTTCTGCTGGAACTCCATCACGCCGATCCAGTCGGCCCCGCCGACGAACATCTCCAGCATCGTGAACTCGGGATTGTGGTTCGGCGACATCCCCTCGTTGCGGAAGAACTTGCCGAACTCGTAGACGTCCTCGAAGCCGCCGACGATCGCCCGCTTCAGGTAGAGCTCGGTCGCCGTGCGCAGGAAGAGGTCGCGGTCGAGCGCGTTGTGGTGGGTGACGAACGGCCGCGCCGCGGCGCCCCCGGTGAGCCGCTGCAGGATCGGGGTTTCGAGCTCGGTCCAGCCGTGCTCGTGCATGTACTCGCGGATCGCGAAGGTCAGCTCGGAGCGCTTCTTGAAGATGTTCCGCGACTCTTCGTTGGCGATCAGGTCGAGCTCCCGCTGCCGGTAGCGCACCTCCGGGTCTTTGATCCCGTGGAAGAGGTCGGGCGGGTCTTTCAGCGCCGGCGCCAGCAGCGTGCAGGTCTCGACGCTGATCGCCAGCTCTTCGCGTTTGGTCACGTAGAGGACGCCCTCGACCCCGACGATGTCGGCGATGTCGAGTTCTTCGATCCGCTCGAAGTCCTCCTCGCCCAGCTTGTCGCGCCGCGCGTAGGCCTGGATCGTGCCGCTGACGTCGCGGATGTCGAAGAAGATGACCTTGCCGTGACCGCGCTTGCCGGTCACCCGCCCCATCACCCGGTAGCGGAAGTCGGCGTGCTCGCCCTCCTCGAGCGCGTGCGGATCATGCGCCGCCTGGATGTCGGCGGCGTGATCGCGGGGCAGGAACGAGTGCGGGTAGGGATCGATCCCTTCCGCCTTCAGGCGCTCGACTCGCGCCCGGCGCTTGTCCTCGCCCGACCAGGAGGTCGAGCGATCCCCGCCCGGCTCCTCCGTCACGGCGCCTTGCCGACGCTGACCCGCTCGTTGCCCTCGTAGTCGCGCAGGGTTTCCGCCTCGTTCAGCAGCTCCTGCATCGCCGGACCGTGGTGGGTGTCGTGCTCCATCGCCATCAGCGTCCCCGACGGCGTTTCCGCGATCAACCCCCGGATCACCCCCAGCCCGTCCTCGCCGCAGTCGGCGGTGACCGCGATGCGCGGCTCGTGCTGGATCTCCGGCGAGCGCTCGAAGATCGTGTCGTCGGTGACGTAGGGCAGGTTGGCGATCACCATGTCGACCTCGCCGATCTCGTCCGGGTAGCCCTTGGCGACCCGCACGTCGAGGTCGAGGCCGAGGCGCTCGGCGTTCTCGCGCGCCGCTTCAACCGCTTCCGGCGAGAGGTCCGACGCGGTGATCACCAGGTCGGGACGCTCCGACATCAGCGCCAGCGCGATCGCCCCGGAGCCGGTGCCGACCTCGTGGACGCGGGCGCCCTGCGGCAGCTTCGTCCCCACCTCGACCAGCAGCTCGGTCTCCTTGCGCGGCCACAACACGCGCTCGTCGACGGCGATCTCGAGGTTGCGGAAGGGCGCCCGGCCGAGCACGTAGGCGAGCGGGTCGCGCTCGACCCGGCGCTTCACCTTGTTCTCGACGTCCTCGGCGACCGCCGCCGAGACGTCGTCGGCACTGTCCACCGAGAGCTCTTTCGGCTCGACCCCCAGCGAATCGGCGACGATCGCCACGGCGTCTTCGCGCGGGGTATCGATCCCCACCGCCGCGAACCGCTCCGCCGCGTCGTCGACTAGCGCGCTGATCGTTCGCGCCGAAGGTCCGTCCTGCTTCTCAGTGTCTACAGGCGCCATTCCCCGCCTATCCTCTCGTCGTTGACCGCTCCAAAACTCTTGCGTATGCCCTACATGGTACCGAGATTCCGCCTGGGGAGCGACGAAACCGCTCAGACGGCCGGCTGCAGGGCGTCGCCCGACTCGTTCGCCGTCGGCCGGCCGATGCCTCCGTGGCGACGCACCACGATAGCGACCCAGATCGCTCCGACCGCGATCATTGCGAGAGACTCCAGCTGGGCGGTGGTAAGTCCTAACGAATCGCGCGTGTTTCGGCGCAGGAACTCGACCAGGAAGCGCTCCGTCCCCGCGTACATCAGGTAGATCGCGAAGAGGCAGCCGGCCCGCACCCGGTCGCGCAGCTGCCAGAGGATCCAGGCGCCGAGCCCCATCGCCAGCGTCTCGTAGACCGGGGTCGGCTGCACCGTCACCTTGGTCGGCACGGTGCCGTGCGGGTAGGCCATCGCCCAGGGCCCGTTCCAGGGCTTGCCGTAGTCGCCGTCGCCGGCGAGCTGGCAGCCGCAGCGGCCGAGCGCGTAGCCGAGCGCCAGCGCCGGCGCGGCGACGTCGAGCAGGGTCAGGTTGAGGAAGTCCCGCCACCAGGCCCAGGCGATCACCGCCAGCGCGCCGCCGATCGCGCCCCCGTACCAGACCAGCCCCGAGCCGCTGAAGAGGTTGCCGACCAGATCGCTCTTCACCTCGGAGTAGTTCTGGACGATGAAGTAGACGCGCGAGCCGACCAGCCCGCCGAACAGCGCCGCGAAGCCCATCTCATAGCCCCAGTCGTGCGGCTTGCCGAGCTCCCCGAAGCGCTTCCAGACCAGCGCCCCGGCGGCGAGGAAGGCGAGCGCGAAGCAGATGCCGAAGGTCTGCAGGGTTACCGGGCCGAGGTGGATCTCCGGGTACATGAGCGTCCCCGCGGACCCTATCTCTCAGCTCGCGAGCAGCAGCTCGAGCAGTGCCTTCTGCGCGTGCAGGCGGTTCTCCGCCTGGTCGAAGACCGCCGATTGCGGCCCGTAGAGCACCTCGGCGGTGATCTCGTCGCCGGGATGGGCGGGCAGACAGTGGAGGACCACCGCGCCGTCCTTCGCCGCGGCGAGCAGGTCGGCGTCGAGCCGGAACGGGGCGAGGTCCTTGCGCCGCCGCTCCTCGTCTTCGTCGCCCATGCTGACCCAGACGTCGGTGTAGAGGGCGTCGGCACCGTCGGCGGCGGCGCGCGGGTCGCCGGTCAGCTTCACCCCGTGGGTCTCCTCGAGCTGATAATCGGCGGGCGCGGCGACGACGACCTCGACCCCGGCGAGCTCACCCAGCACCGCCAGCGAGCGGGCCACGTTGTTGCCGTCGCCGACGTAGGCGAGGCGGAGGCCGGCGAGGTCGCCGAAGCGCTCCCGCATCGTCAGCAGGTCGGCGATCGCCTGGCAGGGATGGTGGAGCGGGGTGAGCGCGTTGACCACCGGCACGGTGGCGGTCGCCGCCAGCTCGGCGATCCGTTCGTGGGAGGAGGAGCGGATCACCACCGCGTCGACCATGCGCGAGAGGACCTGGGCGGTGTCGGCGATCGACTCGCCGCGGGAGAGCTGCATTTCGTCGCCGCGCAGGATCACCGGGTGGGCGCCGAGCTCGAAGACGCCGACGTCGAAGGA
>DATJUK010000132.1:0-5417 GCA_035502495.1 Solirubrobacterales bacterium | reverse complement strand
CCCCGGATACCGGGGAAAAGTGCGAACGCACGAGGGGGGCCGGGTGAGGGGGTGGAGGGGCCTTGGAACGGGCTTTGGCCCTTGTGGGAGGAAGTGTGGGATTCGTCCCTTGGGCGCCTGCGGGCTCACCGGGCCTGCGTCTCGGAGGCGACTTCGGGCTGCGCGGCGACGCCTGGGGCCGCCGCTGCGATCGGATCTTCGGCGTCCTCGGTCGCTACGGCCGGGCGCTTGGCCGGGGCGGGGGCGCTCAGACGTGGGCGGCGATCGCCATCGAGATGAAGAGCAGGGCCAGGTAGGCGAGCGAGAAGAGGTAGGTGCGCAGGGCCCAGGCGCGGCTCTTGGTGCGCAGCAGCATGTAGGAGAAGCCGATGAAGGCGGCGCCGAGGAGCATCGAGGGGACCAGGTAGGCGACGCCGAGGCCGCCGGCGCAGAAGGGCAGCTGGGTGACCGCGTAGAGCAGCACCGTGTAGAGCATGATCTGGCGCCGGGTCTCGTCCTCGCCCGCGACCACCGGCAGCATCGGGATCCGCGCCTGCGCGTAGTCGTCCTTCATCAGCAGCGAGAGCGCCCAGAAGTGGGGCGGAGTCCAGAAGAAGACGATCGCGAAGAGGTAGAAGGCCATGCCGCTGAGGCCGCCGGTCATCGCCGCCCAGGCGACCAGCGGCGGAACGGCGCCCGCGGCGCCGCCGATGACGATGTTCTGCGGCGTCGTGCGCTTCAGCCAGAGCGTGTAGACGAAGACGTAGCCGCAGAGGCCGGAGAGGGAGAGCGCCGCCGCGAGGACGTTGACCTGCGTCGCCAGCAGAAGGAAGGAGAGGGCGCCGAGGGTGCAGCCGAAGGCGATCGCGGCGGCGGGGGAGACCCGGCCGGAGGCGACCGGGCGGTCGGCGGTGCGCTTCATCGTGCGGTCGATGTCGCGGTCGACGGCGTGGTTGATCGCCCCGGCGCCGCCGGCGGAGAGCGCGCCGCCGAGGCAGGTGAGCAGGATCAGCCGCAGCGACGGGTCGCCGGCGACGTACATCGTCGTCACCGTGGTCAGCAGCAGCAGCGACTGGACCGTCGGCTTGGTCAGCGTCAGGTAGTCGCGGAGAAGCTGGGAGGCGGCCGAACGGGGGGCTACCCCGGCCGCCTGGGGTGGCGCGGTGCTCGCGCCGGCGCCGGATGACATGCCGTCAGGCTACCGGCTGGGACTGCCGGGCCGCGCGCTCCTCGACGTCGCGGGAACGGCGGGCGATCGCCGCGCGGATGTCCCGCATCGGCCGGTCGCCGCGGACGTCCGGCTGGACGTCGAAGTTGTGGATCGGCGGCGGCGAGAGGGTGAACCACTCGAGCGTGTCGCCCTTCCAAGGATCGTGTCCGGCGCGGGCCCCGCCTTTGACGCTGGCCACCGCGTTGATCAGGACCAGGATCACCCCGACGAAGAGCACCAGCACCCCGATCGAGGAGAGCAGGTTGTAGAAGTTGACGCCGGTGTGGTTGAAGAACTTGTAGGCGTCGACCACCTGGTCCTGTTCCCAGCCCGCCAGCGCCATCGGCACGAAGGCCAGGAGGCTGCCGGCCGCCAGGGTCCAGAAGGAGATGCGGCCGAGCTGCTCGCCCATCGTCCGGCCGGTGATCTTCGGGAACCAGTAGTGGAGCGCCGCGAAGCCGCCGAAGACGGCCCCGCCGATCAGCGCGAAGTGGGTGGCGGCGGTCGAGTCGGTGGTGTTTTTGAGGTACCAGGCGGCCCCGACCAGCGACTGCTGCAGCTCGGCGGCGAGGCCGAGCGAGATCACCGAGAGCGCCCCGATCGCGAACAGCAGCGGCGCCCGCAGGTTCAGCGCCCCGCCTTTCAGCGTCGCGATCAGGTTGAAGAAGATCAGGCCCACCGGGACGATCAGCATCAGCGCCACGCACATCGCGAAGAACTTGTAGCCGAGGCCGATCGGGGCGGTGTACATGTTCTGCATCCAGGCGAGGGTGCCGAGCACGGCGATCGCCGCGATCGAGCCCATGATCACCGGCCGGTTGAAGATCGGGTTGCCGGAGAAGACGGCGAAGATTTCGGCGACCGCGGCGAAGGCGAAGATCAGCACCAGCGCGTAGGCGCCGGAGTAGAAGATCCAGGTGAGGTGCTGCCAGAGGAGCGGCGCGCCGCCACCGCCGTCGACGAAGAAGGTGCCGCCGTAGTTGCGGTCGATCATCAGCATCGTGAAGGCGGCGAGCAGGACCGGGCCGATGAAGAGCATCAGCCAGGAGCCGACGGCGGCGGTCCAGGCGAAGATCGGGGCGCGGCGCCAGGCCATCCCGGGCGCCCGGTCGACCCGCAGGGTGACCGCCAGGTCGATCGCGATGAGGACGAAGCCGAAGGTGGCGAACCCGCAGGCGGTGAGCCAGGCGTCGACCCCGTTATTGCTGAGGAAGGCGAGCTCCGACAGCGGCGGCAGCGGGTTGACGCCGGCCTCCGACGGGGTCCAGAGGAAGCCCGAGTAGAGGACCACCGCGCCGGCCGCCCAGAGCAGGCCGCCCATCTGCGAGAGCCGGGGCAGCGCGGTGCCGCGGGCGCCCACCTGGAGCGGCGCGACGTAGAGGAAGAGGCCGATCACCAGCGGCAGGGCGAAGAAGAAGATCGAGGTGGCGCCGTAGAGCGAGAGCACCCGGTTGAAGGTGTACGGCTCCATGAAGGTGTTCTCCGGGATCGCCAGCTGCAGCCGCATCAGCAGCAGCTCGAGCGCGGCGAGGAAGAGGAAGCCGCCGGAGCCGACCAGCAGGATCTTGGCGACGTCCTTGTGGTCGGCGCTGGTGATCAGGTCCATCCAACCGGCGCGCTTCGGGCGCGGCAGGCCGTCGACGGCTATCTCAGGGCGGGGCTGGTCGCTCATGCTCCAGTTTCTCCTTCGGCTTCCCCGACTTTTTCTTCGTTTTCTTCGGCCGGGCCTTCCTTGGCCGTTTCGCCCTCTTCACCGCCGTTTGCGGCTTCTTCTTCCCCGAGTTTTTCGGTCTCGATCTTCTCCGCCGCTTCGTTGCCGGCCGTGATGCCCTTCTGCTGTTCCTTGATGAATTCTTCGAAGCGCTGCGGCGAGACGACGAAGACCGTGGTCCGCATCGGCGCGTAGGCCTGGCCCGAGAGGGTGGAGGCGGTGCCCCAGAATTCGCCTTCGGCGTCGGCGCGGAAGAGCACGTGGGTGTCCTTGCCCGGGACCGCGTCCACCTTGGGAGCCAGATCCGGGACGTTCCAGGTATGGACGACGTCGGTGGAGCGCAGTTTCAGTTCGATCGCGGTGTCGACCGGGATCACCAGCTTCCAGTAGGTGAAGGAGCCGTTCGGGTAGTTGTAGCGCCACAGCCACTGCTGGCCGGTCGCCTTGATCACCAGCGGCTTGCCTTCCAGGTCCTTGCCGTTCAGCGAGGTGAGCCCGGCGGAGGTCGTCTTCGGGGTCGAGAGCGCGTTGCTGGTGAAGATGATCCCTAGCACGAAGAGGATCACGGCGAAGCCCGAGAGGGCGCCCGCGACGCGCAGCTGCAGGCCCGGCTTGCCCGCCACGGCGGCCGCCGAACGGCCGCGGCCACCGCGCCAACGGCGGACGGAGCCGAGCAGCCCGAGGTTGATCGCGACGACGACCAGGAGCGCGGCGAAGAAGCCGATCCAAATGAGCGTGTTTATCTGGCCGGTGCCAGGCGAGTGCGGCGTCAAGGCGCGGCCATTCTAATCACGGCGAGCGGCCGTGATGCGGCGCGGCCGGCCCGCGCCGCGCCGACGCCGACCTATACTCGCCGACCCTATGAGGAGGCGCTCGCGGCCACCCCGCGCGGTACAGCTGGCCGTCAGGGCGGGAGCGGTGGCCGCCGTGGGCGCGGCGATCGCCCTGCCGCTGGTGCGCAGGCGCCTCCGGATCCCCGGTCCGGTGACCCTCGCGGTGGCCGCCTCGGGCCCGCTCGCGGTCGCCGTCCTCGGGCCGCGGACGCGCAAGCGCGACGTCGCCCTCTTCGCCATGCAGATGTGGGCCTTCACCGTCGTCCACGAGATGCCCTACGACGATCCGGAGGCCCTCCGCCGGCGCCTCTACACCCGCTATCCGATCGCGATCGACTCCACGATCGGCCTCGGCCGGCTGCCCGGGGCGCGCCTGCAGAACCTGCTCGAGGGCCGGCGCGGCGCCAAAGCCCTGGATCACTTCCTCACCGTCACCCACTGGCTCTGGTTCTTCGAGCCCTACGTCGTGCTCAGCTGGATCCTCGTCCGCCATCCGCAGCGCTTCCCCCGCGCCGCCCGCCAGATGGCGGCGGTCTTCGACACCGGCGCGCTCGGCTACTGGGCGCTGCCGACCGCGCCGCCCTGGTGGGCTTCGGAGCAGGGCCTGACCGAGGAGCCGGTGCGGCGGATCATGGTCGAGGTCGGCGAGCCGCTCTGGGGCGACCTCTGGGGGCCGCTCTACAAGGCGCTCGGCGGCAACCCCTGGGCGGCGATGCCCTCACTCCACTTCGCCACCTCGGTCGCCGCCGCCACCTCGCTGAGCGAAGCGAGCCCGGAGGAGGGGGCGCTCGGCTGGGGCTACGCGCTGACCCTCGGCTTCGGCCTCGTCTACCTCGGCGAGCACTACGTCACCGACCTCCTCGCCGGCGCCGGGCTGGTCGCTGCGGTGCGGCGCGCCGATCCGGCCTTCGCGCCCGCGGTCGGCGCGGTCAGCGCGGTGATCCAGCGGCTCGAGCGGATCGCCGGCGGCCGGCCTCGGTAGCGTCCCCGCTGCGGTGCCGGACCACACGAGTGACGAGAAGAAGGAGTCGGGCGGCGGGCTCGAACTGCCGGTCTTCACCACCAAGCGCCTGATCCAGACCGGCGTCGTCGTGGTCATCCTGCTGGTCGGGATCTACTTCCTCTTTCCGAAGCTGGTCGGCCTCGGCGACGCGCTCGACAAGCTCGGCGAAGCCGACCCGGTCTGGATCGGCATCGCGATCGTCTTCAGCATCGCCTCCTACGCGACCTACGTCGCGCTCTTCAAAGCGGTGGTCGGCGGCGACGCCCTGAAGCTGACCTGGGGCGAGACCTACGAGATCAACATGGCCGGGGTGGCGGCGACGCTGCTCTTCTCGGCGGGCGGCGCCGGCGGCGTCGCGCTGACCTACTGGGCGCTGAAAAAGGCGGGGATGAAAAGGCGCGAAGCGGCCCGCCGGATGATCGCCTTCATCAGCCTCCACTACGCCTTCTATCCGATCGCGCTGATCGTCTTCGGGCTACTGCTGCGGATCGGCGTGCTGAACGGCGAAGACTCGGTCGAGCTGACGATCATCCCTGCCGCGATCGCCGGGAAGACGGTCTCCTCGGGCAGGCCGAAGAGGACGAAGGCGCCGATCATCCCGGCGTCGACCGCCCCCACCCCGGCCGGGGCGAGCGGAAAGAGGTTGGCGACCATGCCGAGGAAGAAGCCCTGGACCACCAC
>DATJUK010000131.1:0-18544 GCA_035502495.1 Solirubrobacterales bacterium | reverse complement strand
CCACGAGACGCCCGGGACGCCCGGTCCCCGGCCGCCCGGGCCACGGAGCACGCCGTCCCGCCGCCCGGGCCACGGGTCGCGCCGTCCCGCCGCCACGGCCACGGATCAGGCCGTCCCTGGGCAGCTATGGCGCCGGTCGGGTCGACCGCGCGGGTCAGGTCGACCGCTGCGCTTGGTCGAGGTTCTTTGAGGCGATATGCCAGCGCCGCTGCAGCTTGCCTTCGATGTCGCTCGCCGCGCAGCCCGCGGTGCCGGCGCATTCGCCCCAGGCGTTGGCGGCGCGGAGGTACTGGTTGAAGGCGTTCTCGGCGTCGCCGGCGGGTCCGTCCAGGCAGGAGGCGTCGAGGTTCTTCACCGGGACCGCCTCGTAGGCGTCGCGGATCGCCCGCACCCGGACCACGTATTCGGAGTAGCTGAGCCCGGCGAGCAGTGCCTGGCGAAGGTCGGTCATGCGCCCGATGAATTCGCCGAGCTGCGCGCCGCAGTCGCCACCGGCCGGCGGGCTCTCGGGCCGCTGCACTTCGACCACCTTGGCCGGGGGAGCCTTGGCCGTGAGGGTGGCGCCGCTCGAGCCACCGCCCCCGCACGATGCGAGTGTCAAGACGATCGCGATCGCCGCCGCCGGGGCTCCCGTGCGGTACAAAGCGCGTCGATGTCGAATCGCAGGGGTATCGCCGCGGCGCTCGCCGTCGCCTTCCTCGCCTCGCTCGCCCTGGCGGCGGCGCCGAGCGCGCGGGCGCTGCCCGGCAGCGGTCGCGTCCTGGTCGTCGGCGACAGCCTCGAGGAGCTGACGTCTCCCTACCTCCAACATCTCATCCCCGGCGTGCCGATCACCGTCAACGCGGTCGGCGGCTCCAACAGTTTCCAGATCTTCGACCTGTTCCAAGAAAGCTACGAACCTTCCGACTCGGTGATCGTGTTCGACGCGGGGACCAACGACGACCCCGAATATCCGCAGATCTTGGCGGAAAACCTGAAGAAGGTCGCCGCCACCGTCGGTGGACGGTGCATGGTCGTGCCGACGATCCACGGCTTCACCGTCAACGGCGTCGACAACACGGGCAAGAACCGGGTGGTGGCCGAATTCGCCGCGGCGCGCCCCGGCACCCAGACGCCCGACTGGGCCGGCTTCGTCCACACCCACCCGCAGCTGATGCAGTCCGACAACCTCCACCCGATCGAAGCCGGCGCGCAAGCGCGGGCCGAGCTGATCGCCGCCGGGATCAGCCGCTGCCTCGCCGGCCAACCCAATGCCCCCGTCGCCCGCGGCGCCAACGAGGGCGCGATCCCGCCCGGCATGGAAGGCGAGAACGGCGAAGGCGAAGGCGAACTGAGCCCCTCCCACGAAGCCTACGAAGCGGCCGCCGAAGCGAGTTCCGCCGGCCCCGAACCGGGCTCCCAGCCGGTCGCCGACCCGGTCCACTTCGCCCTCGTCGACCGCGTAGCCAAGGCGCGCGCGAAGCGGCGGGACGAGGAACGGACCACCGCCCGAGCCAACCTCGCCGACGCTGCCGTGGCGGCGATGCAGGCGGTCTTCCCCTAGGGTCTCCTGCCGATGGCACAGACCGATTCCGTCCAGGTTCCCGGCGCCGACTGGGTAGCCGGGCCCGCCGACTTCGAGGACATCCGCTACGAGACGAGCGAGGGGATCGCGAAGGTGACGATCGCCCGGCCCGAGGTCCGCAACGCCTTCCGGCCGCATACCGTGGTCGAGCTCTCGCGCGCCTTCGAGCTCGCCCGCGAGGATCCCGAGGTCGGCGTCATCGTCCTCACCGGCGAGGGCGACCTCGCCTTCTGCTCGGGCGGCGACCAGAACGTCCGCGGCGACACCGGCTACATGTCGGAGTCGGGTGGGGTGGGGCGCTTCCACGTCACCGACCTGCAGGTGCAGATGCGGCGGCTGCCGAAGCCGGTCATCGCGATGGTCGCGGGGTACGCGGTCGGCGGCGGCCACGTGCTGCACGTCTGCTGCGACCTGACGATCGCCGCCGACAACGCCCGCTTCGGCCAGACCGGCCCCCGGGTCGGCTCCTGGGACGGCGGCTTCGGCGCCTCGCTGCTGCGCGACCTGGTCGGGCCGAAGAAGGCGAAGGAGATCTGGATGCTCTGCCGCCAGTACGACGCTCGCGAAGCGGCGGACATGGGCCTGGTCAACACGGTGGTGCCGCTCGCCGACCTCGAGGTGGAGACGGTCAGGTGGTGCCGGGAGATGCTCGCGCTCTCGCCCTTCGCGCTGCGCCTGGTGAAGGCGAGCTTCAACGCCCACGAGGACGGCTACGCGGGCATCCAGCAGCTCGCCCACGACACCAACCTCCTCTTCTACGGCGCCGACGAGGCGAAAGAGGGCCGCGAGGCCTACAAGGAAAAGCGCCGCCCCGACTTCTCGAAGTTCCCCCGCAGGGCGTAGGGCTCGCTCGCCTCGCCTCGCCGCGTCGGCCCGCCCGGGCCCGGGCTGCGGACGGGGTGTGGGGCGAACCGTCCCGATGCGGCGGAAAGTCTCCACGACGCCGGATCGTGACGGGAGGCGCGCGGGCCGGCGGGGCGGATCCGGCACGCCAAGGCGACCACGTACGCCGCCCGACGCCGCCGCGTGATCCTCGGTACTCCTACTATCTGGGCACCGATGGTCAACGAACAGGGGGCGTGCAGATGAGTCAGGTCGAGGTCGGGACGGGTCTCTACGAGATCCCGCAGGAGATGGTCGACTTCCGCGAAACGATCCGCCAGATCGCGACCGAGAAGATCGCCCCCCGCGCCGGCGAGATCGACCGCGAGGCGGCCTACCCCTGGGACATCCGCAAGCTGCTCGGCGAGCAGGACATCCTCGGGCTGCCCTTCGCGGAGGAGTACGGCGGCACCGGGACCGGCACGCTGATGTTGCAGATCGGGGTCGAGGAGATCGCCAAGGCGTGCGCCTCGAGCGCCCTGATCCTGATGATCCAGGAGCTCGGCACGCTGCCGATCCAGCTGTTCGGCTCCGACGAGCTGAAAGCGCGCTTCCTGCCGAAGTGCGCGAGCGGCGAGTGGTCGCCGGCCTTCGCCCTCTCCGAGCCCGAGGCGGGCTCCGACCCCGCCGCGATGCGCACGACCGCGGTCAAGGACGGCGACGAATGGGTGATCAACGGCCAGAAGTGCTGGATCACCAACGCCGGGATCGCCGACTTCTACTGCGTCTTCGCCACCACCGACCGGGAGAACCGGCGCATCTCCGCCTTCGTCGTGGAGAAAGACCGCGAGGGCTTCGATCCCGGCCAGCTCGAGCACAAGCTCGGGATCAAGGGCTCGCCCACCGGCTCGCCCTCCTTCACCGACGTCCGCGTCCCGCACGAGAACCTGATCGGCGAGGAGGGCAAGGGCCTCTCGGTCGCCCTCGGCACGCTCGAGCGCACCCGCCTCGGCGCCGCCGCGCAGGCGGTCGGCATCGCCCAGGGCGCCACCGACTTCGCCAACGAGTACGCGAAGGAGCGGATCGCCTTCGGCAAGCCGATCAACAACCTGCAGGGGATCCAGTTCAAGCTCGCCGACATGGAGGCGGGCACCGCCGCCGCCCGCGAGCTCCTCTACAAGGCCTGCGCCCTGGCCGACCGCTCGCCGCGCCCGGCCGAGCTCCCCAAGTACACCTCGATGGCGAAGCTGATCGCCGGCGACAACGCGATGAAGGTGACGGTCGAGGCGATCCAGGTGCTCGGCGGCTACGGCTACGTCAACGAGTATCCGGTCGAGCGGATGATGCGCGACGCCAAGATCACCCAGATCTACGAGGGCACCCAGGAGATCCAGCGGGTCGTGATCGCGCGCTCGATGGCGGGTTAGCGACGGCAGGCCTCTAGGCTCCCCGCGATGGGACCGCTGCAAGGGGTGAAGGTGGTGGAGATGGCCGGGATCGGCCCGATCTCCTTCGCCGGGATGCTGCTCGCCGACCTCGGCGCCGAGGTGACGCGGATCGAACGGCCCGCCGACGGCGGCTTCGGTTGGGGCACCTCGCCGGTGCTCGACCGCGGCCGCACCCACCGCCGGGTCGACCTCAAGTCGACGGCGGGCGTGGAGGAGGTGCTCGGCCTCGTGGTCGAGTCCGAGGTGCTGATCGAGGGCTTCCGGCCGGGGGTGATGGAGCGGCTCGGGCTGGGGCCGGAGGAGTGCCTCGCCCGCAACCCGGCGCTGGTCTACGGCCGGATGACCGGCTGGGGCCAGGCGGGCCGCTACGCCCACACGGCCGGCCACGACATCACCTACCTGGCGATCTCCGGAGCGCTGCACATGGTCGGCGAGGAGGGCGGCAAGCCGGTGCCCCCGGTCAACCTGCTCGGTGACTTCGGCGCCGGCGGCGTCTACCTCGCCTTCGGCGTGGTCAGCGCGCTGCTGCACGCGCGGGCGGGCGGCGTCGGCCAGGTGGTCGACGCGGCGATCGTCGACGGCGCGGCCTCGGTGACCGGGATGCTGCACGGCCTGCTGGAGCTGGGCGCCTGGAAGGACGAGCGCGGGGTCAACCTGCTCGACGGCGGCGCCCCGTTCTACGACTGCTACCGCTGCGCCGACGGCGGCTGGGTCGCGGTCGGGGCGCTCGAGCCGCAGTTCTACGCGGCGCTGCTGGAGAAGCTGGGGCTGGCCGACGACGAGGCGATCCAGGCCCACCTCGATCCCTCGACCTGGCCCGCGATCCGCGCGCGCCTCACCGCCAAGTTCGCCGAGCGCGGCCGCGACGAGTGGCACGAGCTCTTCGCCGACTCCGACTGCTGCGTCGCCCCGGTGCTCTCGATGCGCGAGGCGCGCGAAGACGGCCACAACCGCGACCGCGGCATCTTCGTCGAGGTCGGCGGCATGCCCCAGCCCGCCCCGGCCCCGCGCTTCAGCGTCACCGCGCCCGGCGTCCCGACCCCCGCCGCCGAGCCTCCCCGTCGACGGGACGAAAACTCCAGCCAGACTTGAGTTTTCGGCCCACCAACAGGCGGGTCGCGATCGTCACGGGGGCGGGGCGGGGGATCGGTGCGGCGATCGTCGCGGCGCTCGCCGTCGACGGGTGGAGCGTGGTCGCGGTCGATCGCTGCGCGGCGGACCGCAGGCTGCCCTATGCGATGGCGAGCGAGCAGGACCTCGACGCCGCGGTCGCGGCTGCGGTCGGGCGCGCCGGGGGCGACGACGTGGCGCGCGCGGTGGTCGCCGACGCCAGCGACGAGGGGGCGCTGGCCGCGGTCGTCGAGGGCGCCGAAGCGTGGGGGGAGCTCGACGCCTTCGTCGCCAACGCCGGGGTGATCGCCGGCGGCCTGCCGTCCTGGGAACTTCCCGCCGAGCAGCAGCGGGCGTTGCTCGAGGTCAACCTGGAGGCGGTGATGCTGGCCGCCCGCCTCGTCGTCCCGGCCCTCCTGGGACGACCGCGCCCGCGCGCCGGCCGCTTCGTCGCCGTCACCTCCTCGGGGGCGGCGCGGGGGATGTCCGGGCTGGCCGCCTACAGCGCCGCGAAGGCCGGGGTGGAGGGGTTCGTCCGCGGCCTCGCCGCCGACCTCCACGGCAGCGGCGTCACCGCCAACGCCCTGGCCCCGGGCTCGACCGACACGCCGCTCCTCGCCGAGTCCGCCCGCCTCTTCGAGCTCCCCTCGCCGCGCGACTTCGCCCCCCGCCAGCCGCTCGAGCGCCTGCTCGCCCCGGCGGAGGTCGCCGCCGCCGTCGCCTTCCTCCTCGGCCCCGGCGGCGCCCCGATCACCGGCGCCACCCTCCCCGTCGACGGCGGCCTCACCATCTGACCCCTCCCCCACGGTGCGTTCGCAGAAATCACCGGATACCGGGGACAACTGCGAACTCACGGCGGCGGCGCGCGGTGCGTTCGCAGAAATCACCGCATAGCGAGAACAACTGCGAACTCATCCGGGGGGGCGCTTGCGGTGCGTTCGCAGAAATCACCGGATACCGGGGATAAGTGCGAACGCGCTCAGGGGGTGGTGGTGGGGGGTTGGCGGCCGGGTTGCATGGTGGGGGCGCCGACGCCGCAGCTGTAGTCGCACTCCTCCGGTTCGGCGCCTTCGTCGTGGAGGACGTCGGAGGAGATCGTCGTCCAGGCGATGACCGCGCCTGCCGCGGCGAGGATCGCGCAGATCATCATCCCCTTGTGGAAGCCGCTGGTCATGTGTGACGGGTCGTAGAACTTGTCCCCGGTGATGCCGGCGAGGACGGGGATCACCGCCACCGCCAGCAGGCCGGCCACCCGGGCTACCGCGTTGTTGACGCCCGAGGCGATCCCGGAATGGCTCGAGTCGACCGCCGCCAGCACCGTCGCCGTGACCGGCGCGACCACCAGCGTCAGGCCGATGCCGAAGACCAGCACCGCCGGCAGCACCGTGGCGAGGTAGGTGTCGCCGGGGTCGATCCGCATCATCAGCAGCAGGCCCGCGGCGATGATCAGCGGGCCGAGCGTGAGCGGGATCCGCGGACCGATCCGCTGCGCCAGCTCACCCGCCCGCGCCGAGCCGATCAGCATCAGGAAGGTGACCGGCAGCGAGGCCGAGCCCGCCTCGATCGGCGTGTAGCCCATCGAGATCTGGAGGAAGCTGACGAGCAGGAAGAAGACGACGCCGAGCGCCGCGTAGACGACGAAGGTGACCGCGTTGGCGGCGCTGAACTGGCGCGAGGAGAAGACCCGCAGCGGCAGCATCGGGTCGGCGGTGCGGTGCTCGCGGACGAAGAAGGCGATCAGCGAGGCGACCCCGATCACCGCCGTGGCGACGACGGCCGCCGCGTGGCTACCTTCCGGCGCCTCGATCAGCGCGTAGGTGGTGCCGCCGAGCCCGATCGCGGCGAGCGCCGCCCCGGCGAGGTCGAGCCTGCCGGTCGCGGTCGGGTCGCGCGACTCGGGCACGTGCGCGCTCGCCGCCCAGGCGACGAAGATCCCGATCGGCAGGTTGATCAGGAAGATCGCCCGCCAGGAGATCGCCGCGATCAGCCAGCCGCCGAGCAGCGGCCCGAAGGCGGTGGCGACGCCGCCGAGCCCCGACCAGGCGCCGATCGCCCGGGCCCGGTCGGCGGGCCGGAAGGCGGCCTCGATGATCGCCAGGCTGCCGGGGGTCAGCAGGGCGCCGCCGATCCCCTGGACCAGCCGCGCGAAGATCAGCAGCTCGACCGTCGGGGCGAGCGCGCAGAGCAGCGAGGCGAGGGTGAAGAGCACCACCCCGAGCTGGAAGACGCGCCGCCGCCCGAGCCGGTCGCCGAGGCTGCCGCCGAGCAGGATCAGCGAGGCCAGGGTCAGCAGGTAGCCGTTGAGGATCCACTGCAGCGCGCTGGTCGAGGCGTTCAGGTCCTCGCCGATCTTCGGCAGCGCCACGTTGACGACGGTGCCGTCGAGGAACGCCATCCCGGAGCCGGCCACCGTCACCGCGATCAGCCAGCGGCCGGCGCCGGTCGAGAACGCGACACCTTCCGACGATCGGCCCTCCACGGGGATGACCTTACCCAGGGGGCGGCCATGAAGGGGGGAGGTTTGATGGACCCTTCACTCACGAACAGCGGGGAGGTCCGTTCAGGGTCCATCAAACCTCCCCTCGCCGGCGCCGCAGCCCCACGCCCCGCCCGCGCCCGCGGGACCTTTGGGGGGACCCCTGAGCGAACCTCCCGGCTGTTGTGAGCGAAGGGGTCCCCCCAAAGGTCCCCCTCAGCCGCTATCCGTCCTCGGCGTGGTAGCTGTCCAGCAGCTTCAGTTCGGCGTCGTGGCTGGGGAAGAGGAAGAAGACGACGCAGATGCCGAGGGCGACGGCGATCATGCCGGCGGCGTAGGTCCAGTCGCCGCCGTCGAGGAAGGACTTGCGGGCGGCGCCGGCGATCGCCTCGGCGTATTCGGGATATTGCTGGGCGGTGTTGGCGGCGCTGGAGAAGGACTTGGTCAGTTCGTTCTGGACGCGTTCGGTGATCTGCGCGGCGTGGGAGGAGGCGGCGATCTGTTCGTTGAAGGACTTCGCGTAGCCCGCGGTGAGGAGCGCGCCGAAGATCGACTGCAGGATCGCCCCGCCGAGGTCCCGCTGCAGGTCCGCCGTACCCGAGGCCATGCCGGCCCGCTTCACCGGGACCGAGCCGGTCAGCGAGCGCGAGGCGGGCGTGCCCGCGAAGCCAACCCCGATCCCCATGCAGAGGAAGCCGAGCCCAACCGGGAAGTAGGAGGCGCCCTCTTCCCAGAGGACGAACATCACCAGGAAGGCGAGCAGGCAGAAGGAGAAGCCGAGCAGCAGGGTGAAGCGCGAGCCGTGCGACTCGACCAGCTTGGCCGACCGCGGCGCCACCAGGATCATCCCGATCGCGCCGGGGAGGATCGCCAGGCCCGCCTGCAGGGTGGTGTAGCCGAGTACGTTCTGGACGAACTGCTGGCCGATGAACATCGCCCCCATCAGCGAGCCGAAGACGATGATCCCGGCGAGCGCCGCCACCCAGAAGGTCGGCCGCGCGGCGATGTGAAGGTCGTACAGCGGGTTCTCGACCCGGCGCTGCCGCAGGACGAACGCCCCCGCCATCGCCAGCGCGACGATGCCGAGGATCACCGCGGTCGTCCCCTTGCCCGGTTCCGGCGCCAGGTTGATCGCCAGCACCAGCGACCCGACCAGGGCGATCGAGAGGACGCCGCCGAGGTGGTCGACCGGCTCGGTCGTCTCGTTGACGTGGGCGGGGACGAAGCGCCAGGCGAAGAAGAGGGCGATCGCCGCCAGCGGGGCGGTGACGATGAAGACCGACCCCCAGTCGAAGCCTTCCAGGAGCGCCCCCGCCAACAGCGGCCCGAGCGCCGACATGCCGCCGCCGAGCGCCGACCAGAGCGCGATCGACCTGGTCCGCTGCGGCCCCGACCAGAGCGCCGTGATCAGCGCCAGCGTGGTCGGGTAGGCCATCCCGGCGGCGACCCCGCCGAAGACCCGGGCGAGGAAGAGGACCTCGGCGCTCGGCGCGAAGGCGGCGAGGATCGAGGCCGGGATCGTCAGCGCCATCCCCAGCACCAGCAGGGTCTTGCGGCCGTAGCGGTCGCCGATCGCCCCGAGGTAGAGGACCGAGGCGGCGAGCCCGAGCGAGTAGCCGACCGCGATCAGGTCGACCATCGTCTGGCCGGCGTCGAAGTGCTTGCCGATGTCCGGCAGGGCGACGTTCGCCACCGCCAGGTTCAGGTTGGCGACCCCGGCGACGCCGATCAGCGTCGCCAGCACCAGGCCCGCGCGGGCGGGCGAGGTCGAGCGCCCCGGGGCGGCGGCGGCATCCGGCCCGCCGGCGGGCGCCGCGCTCGCGCTCGCCACTAGACCTCGATCCAGGTACCGCTCGGGCCGAGGTTCCGCAGCGGCGAGTCGCCGACCGCGCTCGCGCAGCCCCAGGCCTCGTGGATGTGACCGAAGACGACGAGCCGCGGCCGCACCTGCTCGACCGCCGCCAGCAGCGCCTCGCTGCCGAAGTGGGTGTCGGGATCGCCGCCGTCGCAGTGGCCCTGCGGCGGCGAGTGCAGCACCAGCACGCAGCCCTGCGGCGCCGGCGCGATCATCCTCGCCGCCTCCTCCTCGGAGAGGTCGAAGCTCCAGTCCCAGGGCGTGGTCGGGATGCCGGCGCCGAGGCCGAAGAACTCGACCCCGTCGATCGTCGTCCCCTCGCCGTGGAGGACCGTCGCCGCCGGCCACCCCGCCGCCGCGGCCCGCAGGGCGTCGACGGTCTCGTTGTTGCCGGGGACGAGGATCGTCGGCGTCTCGATCGGCGCCAGCGCCCCGATCGTCTCCTCCAGCCCCTCGTGCACGGAGGCGAAGTCGCCCGCCCCGATGACGACGTCGGCGTCCGCCGACATCTCGACCAGCTTCGCCGCCTGCTCCAGGTCCCGGTGCAGATCGCTGAAGGCAAGGATCCTCACGCCAGCCAACCTATTCGATCGCCGGGGCGCCGATCCTGCCCCCGCGCAGCCGCCGCCGCGGCCGCGCCGGCTCCTCCTCCGCCCGCACGCCGAGGTCGAAGTAGAGGAAGGTCCCGCCGAGCGCCGTGAACGGGATCAGCAGGGAGAAGACGAGCGCCCCGATCAGGTTGATCCAGAGCAGCGGCAGCGCGGTGAAGATGAGGGCGAAGGTGAGGATCGGCCCGGTGGCGATGCCGATCACGTAGAAGATCAGGATCACCCGCGCGGTGCGGAACCAGCGGCCGCGGACCAGCTCCGAGCTGGCGCGGAAGGACTCGCGGAGGCCCTTGTCGGTGAAGATCACTTCCTCCTGCACGAAGGCCCAGCCGACCAGCTTCCAGAGCGCGAAGGGGAGGCCGATCACGGTGAGGGCGAGGAGGAGGACGCCGAGCGTCGCCAGCAGCTGGGCGCCGACCACCCGCCAGAAGCGCGCCTTCACCCCGAGCAGCGCCTGCCGGAAGGTGACCTCGCGGCTGCGCGTCGCTTCGCGGGCGACGACGATCGCGATCGCCGCCACCAGCGCCTGGGCGACCGGGCGGATGAGCTGTTCGAGCAGGTCGGCCCAGGCGACGTTGATGCCGCTTTCCCCGGGGCGCGGCGCCGATTCCGAGATCAGCCCGGCGAGCTGGTTGGTCGCCCCGATGATCACCAGCGCCGCCAGCGCCACCGGTATGAGCACCCGCCAGTGGCGGCCGTAGAACTGGCGCGCGGCGCGCAGGATCTGGCCGAAGGCGCGGCGCCGGCGCAGGGTGTCGAGGTCCACCGGCCGCCACCTGGTGACGCCGACGAAGAGGATCAGCAGGACCGCCAGGCCGATCACCGTGGCCGCCGCCGCGGGCGGCGATTCGGCGTCCAGGTTGATCAGTTCCGACGCCGTGGCGACCGCTCCGCAGAACGCCTTCGTCACCTGCGGCCCGGCGATCGTGCCGCCGGGCAGGCGCGGGCTGGTGGTGCGCTGCTTTTCCATCCAGGCGAACGGTTCGCGCCACACCGTCTTCGTCTGCGGCCCGGTCGGGCCGTTGTTGTAGCCCTTTTCCCGTTCGCCCCAGCGGCCGCCGTAGCTGGTCCAGGCGAACCGGCCCCGGCTGACCACCCGGTTCGGCATCAGGATCGGGGTCAGCCTCAGTTCGCGCAGCGGCCCGGTGGTGTTGTCGCAGCCGAGGCCGGAGCCGTGCTGGCCGTTCTCGACGTAGACGGCGGAGTCGTAGAAGGTCGCGTGCGAGCCGGCCGCCGGGTAGACGATCGGATGCGTCCCTTCCTTCTGCACCTTGCCGTCGTCCCAGTCGGCGCGCTCGCCGCCAGCGTGCTGGAAGAGGATGATTTCGCTCGGTTCTTCGTGCAGCGCCGCCGCCGGGGCGGCGGCTTCGAAGGTGATCTGCATCCCCTCCCAGTCGCCCTCGTGGAGGTCGTTGAACTGGTTGAAGTACCAGAAGAACCAGTACTGCAGGGCGAAGCCGGGGTGCCCCGGTTCGCGGGCGATGTGGGCGTAGGTGACGGCGGGCGCCTTGCCTTCGTCGAGCAGCTTCTTGAACGCCCGGGCGTAGACGCAGGTGTCGCCGAGGACCCGCCCTTCGAGGTTCAGGTACCAGCCCTCGCCGAGGCCCGCGATCTGGGCGGCGGTCGGCGCCCGGCGCACGTCGACCAGCGGCCCGCGTTCCTCGCCTTCGGCGGCGTGCTGCAGCACCACCTCGGGGTTGCCGAGCACGGTGCCGACGCTGGTCGGCTGGTACTGCTCCTCGGAGGTGTCACACGGCGGGTCGGTCTCTTCCCGCAGCTCGGTGATCGGGACGTACTTCTCGGCCAGTTCCGCGGCCGCCGACTCGGGGGCCGGGGCCGCGGCCCGCGCTGCCGCCGGGAGCGGCGCCAGGGCGAGCAGCAGCGCCGTGATCGGGACGAGCAGGCGACGCGGCCACTTCACGGCCGCAAAAGTACCTCAGACGGCCGTCGCCGGCTCCTCCTCGGGAACCTCGCCTTCTTCGACCTTGCCGCCCGGCATCCAGCGCAGCGCGATCAGGAAGCCGATCGCCAGCGCGATCGCCATCCCGTGGAAGACGTCCTTGCTCGCTTCGGCGAAGGACATCGGCACGGCGCCGAAGACCTCGCCCGCCTTCGCCCCGAGCGCCTGGCCGATCTTCTGGCAGGTCGCTTCGCCCTGGGAGACGCATTCGGCCACCGCGTCGGCTTTGGCCTTCGGCACGCCTTTGGCGCCGAGGGCGCTCTCCAGGTTCGACTTGTTCCAGGTGATCAGCAGCGAGCCGAGGATCGCCAGGCCGAGGCTGGAGCCGAAGTTGCGCACCGTCTGGGTGATCCCGGTCGCCTCGCCGTAGCGGCTGCGCGGCACCCGGTTCAGCGCGTCGGTGTTGGCGGGGGAGAGGACCAGCCCGACCCCGAGCCCGGCGATCACGATGTAGATCCACTGGTCGGAGACCGAGAGGTGCGTCATCGAGTTGCCCCAGAGCCAGAAGCCGACCGCGCCGACGGCGAGGCCGGGGACGACCGCCGCCCGCGCCCCCACGCGGTCGAGGATTTTGCCCCCGTACTGGGTCGCGGTGGCGAAGCCGGCGAAGAAGATCAGCAGGTAGAGCCCGGTTTCCGAGGCCGATTCGCCGAGCGAGATCTGGGCGTACTCGCTGGCGAAGAAGAACAGCGGCACGAAGGCGATCATGAGGAAGAAGAGGACGGCGCTGTCGATCGCGAAGGCGCGGTTCTCGAAGACGCGCAGGCGCAGCAGCGGGTTGGCCGCGCGCAGCTGGTCGAAGACGAACCAGACGAGGATCGCGAGGCCGGCGACGATCGAGATCCAGGTCTTCGCGTCGCCCCAGCCCCAGATCGCCGACTGCTGCAGGCCGAGGACCAGGAGGCCCATGCCGCCGCAGGCGAGGACGGTGCCTTTGTAGTCGAGCGGGGCCGGGTGGCGGGTGTCGTCGGGCTTCGCCTTCCAGGTGAGGACGAGGGCGATGATCGCGACCGGGACGTTGATCCAGAAGATCGAGCGCCAGGTCCACTCGGTGAGGAAGCCGCCGGCGATCGGGCCGATCGAGGTGAGCCCGCCGGCGATGCCGAAGAAGATCGCCATCGCGCGGCCGCGCTGGGCGACCGGGAAGGCCTCGAGCACGATCGCCAGCGCCGCCGGGAACATGATCGCCGCGCCGGCGCCCTGGATGATGCGGAAGACGATCAGCCAGGCCTCGGCGGCGGAGCCGGTCGGGGTGGCGCCGCAGAGGGCGGAGGCGACGGCGAAGACGACGATGCCGATCACCACCATGCGGCGGTGGCCGGCGATGTCGGCGAGCCGGCCGCCGAAGGCGAAGAGCGCCGAGAGCGAGAGCAGGTAGCCGTTGATGATCCACTGCGAGCCGGTGGTCGAGAGGTGGACGTCTCCCTGGATCGTCGGCAGGGAGATGGCGACGATCGTCTGGTCGATGAAGGTCATCGACACGGCGAAGATCATCGCCGCGAGGATCAGTTTCGAGTTTTTCGCGGGGGCGTTGGCCATGCCAGGTGGTTCAGGGAACTTTCATGAATTCCTCCTGAATCGCGGCCCCGATACCCCCGCCCGGGCAGGGCCAATCCCCCTGGCTTGCCGGTTCGGTAGGCTGCCGGATCGATGCCCGCCATCTTCTGGATCGGAGCCGGACTGGCCGCCCTCGTCTGCGTGGTCGGGGCCTTCAGCGGGGCGCGTTCGCGCAGCGCGACCTTCGCCTCCGGTGCGGCGATGGGCGCCTTCCTCGGCTTCATGATCGCCTTTCCGCTGATCGCGATCGGCCTCGCCAGCTCCTAGCTCCGTGGCCGACGTCCCGAACGTCCGGCTGAGCGACGGCGTCGCGATCCCGCAGGTCGGCTACGGCGTCTTCCAGATCCCTCCGGACGAGACCCAGCGCGCGGTCGAGGAGGCGCTGGCGGCCGGGTATCGGCACGTCGACACCGCCGCCGCGTACCGCAACGAGCGCGGCGTCGCCGCCGGGATCGCCGCCTCCGGCATCCCGCGCGAGGAGATCTTCGTCACCACCAAGCTGTGGAACACCGAGCAGGGGTTCGACTCGACGCTGGCGGCCTTCGACCGCTCGATCGAAGCCCTGGACACCGACCACGTCGACCTCTACCTGATCCACTGGCCGATCCCCACGCGCGACCTCTACCTCGACACCTGGCGCGCCTTCGAACGGATCCACGCCGAGGGCGGCGCGCGCTCGATCGGCGTCTCCAACTTCCGCGTCGCCGACCTCGAGCGGCTGCGGCGGGAGGCCGAGACGATGCCGACGATCAACCAGATCGAGCTCCATCCGCTGCTCCAGCAGGCCGAGCTGCGCGCCTGGCACGCCGAGCACGGGATCGCCACCGAGGCCTGGAGCCCGCTCGCCCAGGGCGAGGTGCTGGCGGACGAGACGCTGATGACGATCGCCGCCCACCATCAGAAGACCGTCGCCCAGGTGATCCTGCGCTGGCACCTGCAGCTCGGCAACGTGGTGATCCCGAAGTCGGCGACGCCGGAGCGGATCCGCGCCAACCTCGACCTGTTCGATTTCGAGTTGAGCGAAGACGACCTGGCGGCGATCGCCCGCCTCGAGGCCGGCCATCGCACCGGCCCGGACCCAGAGACCTTCGGCGCTGGGTAGGGCGAACGCGGTAGCCGCGGGGGCCTTCCTCGTCGGCGGCTCGCTGTTCGCGATCGGCGCCTCGCTGGCCCAGGCCGACCTCGGCGACCCGCGCCTGGTCGCGGTCGTCTACCTGGTCGGCGGCGTCTTCTTCTCGACCGGCGGCTACACCTCGGTGCTGCTGGCGATCAACGCGCCGCACCGGCGCCGCGACGGCAGCTGGGCGGGCGGGCGCTGGTGCTGGTGGGCGCGCGAACCGGGCAACTACGACTACCTCTCGGCCGTCGTCCTCTTCGTCGGCACCCTGGTCTTCGGCGTCAACCTGGTCGACTCGCTGCTCGGCGAACTGACCCCGGCCCAGGTCGACCGCCTGGTCTGGAACCCGGACATCATCGGCTGCAGCCTCTTCCTCATCTCCGGGCACCTGGCGATGGTCGACATCTCCGGCTCCTGGTGGCCCGGCGCACACTGGACAAGCCTGCGCGCCGAGCGCCTCGGCTGGTGGATCGTCGTCGTCAACCAGCTCGGCTCGGTCCTCTTCATGGTCGCCGCCGTCGCCTCCTTCGTCCGCGCCGACGGCGACATGATCGCGGTCGGCATCGCCAACTGGGGCACCCTCGCCGGCGCCCTCTGCTTCGCCGTCGGCGGCTTCATGCAGTTCTTCGAGCCGCCGCCCATCAACGATGCCGGGAGGGGCACCTGAGAGGATCTGACGCATGGCACAGGTGACCGTCGTCAAGCCGCGGACCGAACGGATCCAGCCGGGGATCTTCCGGCTGAAGCTGCCGTGCCCGTGGCCGGGCGTGCCGCACGGCAACGCCTGGGCGGTGCAGCGGGGCTCGGGGCTGGTGCTGTTCGACACCGGCATGGGCGGGCCGGGCCGGCTGCGGATGCTCGACGTCGCCCTCGCCCAGTCCGGTTTCGGGGTGGACGACATCGAGCTCGTGGTCTGCACGCACACCCACTCCGACCATTACGGGCTGGCCGCATCCATCTGCGAGCAGGCCGGTTGTGAGCTATGGATGCATCCGAAGTGGGACCACATCCGGTTGCAGGTGGACGACCCGGAGGCGGCGCTCGAACGGCGACTCGAGGTCGGCCGGATGAGCGGCGTCCCGCTGACGGCGCTCGATCGCTACCGGGACGAGCGGGTCGGCAAGCCGACGAACGAAATCGACGGCATCCGCGGCCCCGACCGCGAGCTGGTCCCCGGGGTCGAGGTGGAGACCGACCTCGGCGCCTGGCAGGTCTACGAGACCCCCGGCCACGCCCCGTCCCATGTCTGCCTGCACCAGCCCGAGCGCAGGCTGCTGATCTCCGGCGATCACCTGCTGGGCCGCACCGTGATCTTCTTCGACTACGGCCACACGCCCGACCCGTTCGGCGAATACCTCGCCAGCCTCGACGTGATCGAGCCCCTTCCGGTCGGCCTCTGCCTGCCCGGCCACGGCAAACCGTTCCGCGACCCGGCGGCGAAGATCGTCGCCGCCCGCGACCAGGCCAGGGATCTGCTCGACAAGGTCCGCGCCGAGATCGCGGACGGCGCCGAGCCGACCGCCTTCGAGGTGGTCGAAGGGATCGTCGGCCGCGACAACCTGGGGGCCGGCAACGCCGGCTTCGTCCTGCAGATCGTGCTCGCCTGTCTCGACCATCTCGCCGTGCTCGGCGAGGCCCATCCGGTCCCCGACTCCGATCCGCAGCGCTGGCGTGCTTAGAGGCCTTCTCAAGCGCCTACGCTCCGCCCTCTCCCTTCTCGTCCACCCGCGTCGGATGTGGCGCGAGCACCGCCTGGTCGCGATCGGACTGATCGCCGCGCTCGTCCTCGTCGTCGCGGCGGCGATCGTCGCCTACGAGGAGCTGAAGCGGCCGCCCGACGTCCACAACGAAACGGCGATCCGGCACTTCCACCCCGAAAAGCCGAAGGAACCGCCGAAACCGGTGCACGGCAGGCCAAAGACGGTGAACTGGCCGATGTACGGGCTGAACCCGCAGCGCACCCGCTACCTGCCCGCGCAGGGGATCAAGCCGCCCTTCCGCAAACTGTGGCGCTACACCGAGCGGCCACTGCTCGAGTTCCCGCCGATCTACGTCGGCGGCGTGCTCTACGCGGTCAACAACAGCGGCTTCGCCTTCGCACTAAATGCCAGGACGGGGAAGAAGATCTGGGAACGGCGGATCGGACGCCTCAACGCCTCCTCGCCGACCTACTACAAACACCGCCTCTACATCGTCAACCTGGTCCCCGGCCACATCGTCAAGCTCTACGCGGGGACCGGCAAGATCGTCTGGAAAAAGAGCCTGCCGGGGCGGGCCGAGTCATCGCCGGTGGTGGTCGGTCGCAGCGTCTACTTCGGCTGCGAAGACGGCAAGCTCTACTCGCTCTCGACGATCAGCGGCAACGAACGCTGGTCGACGCAGCTCTCGGGACCGGTGAAGGCGGCGCCCGCCTACTACGGCGGCCGCCTCTTCGTCGGCGATTACGGCGGCAGCATGAACGCGGTCGACGCGAAGACCGGCAAGCTGATCTGGTCGACCGGCTCGCTCGGCACCGGGATCAGCGGCGGCGAGTTCTACTCGACCCCGGCGGTCGCCTTCGGCCGCGTCTACGCGGGCAACAACGACGACCGCGTCTACAGCTTCGACATGTCGAACGGCGAACTGGCCTGGACCTACTCGACCGGCGGCTACGCCTACTCGGCGCCGGCGGTGGCCGACACCAAGCACAGCCCGCCGACCGTCTACATCGGCTCCTTCGACGGCAACATCTACGCGCTGAACGCGAAGGACGGCAGCGTGCGCTGGAGCCGCTCGGCGGGCGGCCAGGTGGTCGGCTCGCTCTCGGCGATCGGCGAAATCGTCTACGTCGCCGAGTTCAACAACCAGACGACGACCGGCTACATGATGCACTCGGGCAAGAAGGTCTTCACCTACCCGAAGGGCACCTACACCCCGATCATCTCCGACGGCCGCGACCTCTACCTGACCGGCTACTCGAGCATCACCGCGCTCGAACCGATCCGCCCGGTGAAGAACAGGGTCGGCGACAACTTCCTGGCGCCGGCCGCGCGCCCTAACCGGGTTCGACCCCGCCGGGCGGGGGCGGCGGCAGGTGCGGCGCACCGGGCGCATAGGCGGGGAAGCGCCCGTCGTGGAGCTGGGCGGTGAGCACGGCGAGGCTTTCGGCGTAGTTCTGGATCCGGTAGTTCGAGGTCGAGCCGAAGTCCTGGTAGTAGACCATCATCTTCGTCCGCGGGTGGGCGTGGACCCAGGCGAAGAGGTGGGACACGAAGCTCGGGTCGTCGCCCGCTTCGACGCCCCACTCGGTCAGCGCGAACGGCTTTTCCGGGTAGCGTTCGTAGAGCCGGGTCAGGGCGCCCCATTCGGGATAGGAGGCGTAGAAGTCGGTGCCGGTCCAGTCGACCCACTTTTTGCCCGGGTAGAAGTTCTGGGGCAGGTTCTTCTTGGTGATCGGCGAGCCGGAGGGGAGCGGGCTCCAGACGATCGCCACCGGCGCCTTCGGCAGCCCGCCGACGGTCGCGTTCAGCGGCGGTAGATGCGCTTCGGCGAGCCGTTCGTCGATCACCCGCGCCTTGCCGCCGCCGTGGACGATCACGTAGATGCGGCGGAAGGCGCGCCGGTAGTTGCGGGCCGAGTCGGCGGCCTCGCGCGGCCGGCCGGCGCATTCGTAGGCGGCGTAGACGTTGAGGCAGCGGTTTGGCTCGCCCAGCGGGCGCACATAGGCGGGCATGTGCTTTTCGGCAAAGAGGTGGTTGAGGCGGATCAGGTAGCTGTCGCCGGCGCCGCGGGCGATCGCCGCCAGGGTCAGCATCTCGGCCCCCGTCTGCGGGTCGGCGGTGGTGATGTGGATCATCGGCCGGGCGCGGGCGATCTCCCAGCGCTGGATCGAGTCCCGCACGTCGCTGCCCCAGGCGCGGAACGACTCGATCACCGCCGGGTGCTTGGAGACCGCTTCCGAGAATTCGCCGAAGCTCGCCGGGTTGCCGGTGTCGGAGACGCCGAAGTAGATCTGCTTGCCCTTCGGTTCGAGCACCCCGGCCGTGGC
>DATJUK010000130.1:0-6354 GCA_035502495.1 Solirubrobacterales bacterium | reverse complement strand
CGTCCGCGGCCCGTCCCCTCCGGCGCGTTCGCGGTTTTGGTCGGATAGCGACCATTGGTGCGAACGCCATCGGCGGGGAGGACGGGGGCGCCCTCGAGGCCCACCCGCGGCAGCCACTCGAGCCACCGCGGCAGGTACCAGTTGCGCTCGCCGAGCAGCTTCATCGTCGCCGGCAGCAGCACCCCGCGGATGACCGTCGCGTCGATCAGGATCGCCGCCGCCAGCCCCACCCCCATCTCCTTGAAGTCGAGGAAGGAGAGGGTGGCGAAGATCGCGAACACGGCGACCATCACCGCAGCCGCGCTGGTAACGACCCCCGCGGTCGTCCGCAGCCCGTGCGAGACCGCCGCGTCGGTCGACATGCCGCGATCGTACGCCTCCCTGATCCGGGTGAGGATGAAGACGTGGTAGTCCATCGACAGCCCGAAGAGGACGACGAAGAGGAACAGCGGCAGCCAGGCGGTGATCGTGCCCACCGAGTGGAAGCCGAGGAGGCCTTCCAGATGGCCGTCCTGGAAGACCCAGACGACGATCCCGTAGGCGGCCCCGACCGAGAGCAGGTTGAGGCCGATCGCGGTCAGCGGGATGACCAGCGAGCGGAAGCTCACCAGCAGGAGCAGGAACGCCATCCCGAGGACGAAGGCGAACACCCACGGCACGCGCTGCGCGAGCAGGTCGTTGAAGTCGACCGAGCCCGCGGTCGAGCCGGTGACCTGGGCCGTGGCCCCGGGGACCCCGCCGACGGTGGCCGGGATCAGCTCGCCGCGGAGCTTCGCCAGGGCGTCCTGGGAGCGCGAGTCGGTCCCGTCCCCGGCCAGCGGGACGCTGAGTTCGGCGACCCTGCCGTCCGCGGCGACCCGGTAGGACTGCGGCCGGCCGAAATCGTGCGGGTCGGCGGCGATCCGCTCGCGCAGGGCGTCGACGGCGCGGGCCACCGGCGGCGCCTTCACGTCGGGCGCCGCGATCGCCACGAACGCCGGTTCGAACCCGCCGGGGAACGCCGCTTCGACCCGATCCAGCGTCCTCACGATCGGCATGTCCTTGGGCAGCCCGCTGGTGCCCGAGTTGGCGGTGTGGAGCGAGAAGGCCGGGATCGCGAGGATCCCCAGCCCGGCGACCGCGATCCCGGCCGCCAGCCGAGGCCGCCGCATGACCCGGGTCACCAGGGCGCCCCAGACCCGCGAGCCCTGCGCACCGCGCCCGCCCGGGCCGCCCCCGCGCAGTCGTCCCAACAGCGGGATCCGCCCCTTCTCGATCCGGTCCCCCAACCAGGCGAGCAGCGCCGGCAGCACGGTCAGCGACCCGACCATCGCCACGGCGACGACGATGATCGTGCCGGTGGCGAAGGAGGCGAAGGTCGGGTCGCCGGCGATGTACATGCCGGCCATCGCGACCATCACGGTGAAGCCGGAGACGAGGATCGCCCGCCCCGAGGTCGCCGCCGCGGCCTCCAGGGAGGCCCGCTCGCCCGCCCCGGCGGCGCGCTCCTCGCGCTCCCGCCGCAGGTAGAAGATCGAGTAGTCGACCCCGACGGCGAGCCCGATCAGCAGGATCACCGAGTCGATCTGTTCGGCCACCGGGCCGAACAGGTGGCTGACCGGGCCGAGCAGCCCGATCGTCGCCCCCACCGCGGTCAGCGCCAGGAGCAGCGGCACGCCCGCCGCCAGCAGCGAGCCGAAGACGACGACCAGGATCAGCAGGGTGATCGGCAGCGAGGTCAGCTCGGCCTTGGAGAAGTCTTCTTCGAGCGATTCGGAGACCGCCTTTTCGCCGCTCGCGTCGCCGACCTCTTCGACCCGCAGCCCCGGGTGCTCCTTCTGCACCGCGGCGACCTGGTGGAGGGCCTTGCCGACCACCGCCGAGGGTTCGGTCCCGCCCCGTTCGGGGATTTCGAACTTGAGCAGGGCGGAGCGGCCGTCGCCGGAGACCTGCCCGTCGGCGCCCGGCGCGAAGGGGCCGGTCAGGTTGGCGACGAAGGGCAGCTCGCGCAGGCGCGCTTCGACCGCGCCCACCGCTTCCTTCACCTGCGGTCCGTGGACGGATCCGCCGCCGCGCGACTGGAAGAGGACCTGCTCGACGGCCGCCTGGGGGAAGCCCTTTTCGAGGGTCTGGTCGGCGCTCCTCGATTCGCCGACGCCGGTCTGCGAGTCGGAGAGCGTCTTCGTCCCCAGCGCCCCGCCGAGCGCGATCGCGGCGACGACGAAGGCGATCCACCCCCAGATCGCCGCCTTGCGGTGCCGCGCGCTCCAGCGCCCCGCCCGCCCCGCCAGTCCCAACTTCCGCCTGCTTCGCATCGTGTCCTCCGTCCGGTTTCGGGTCGCTTGCCGCGCGTCTTCCGCGCGCTCCTCAACCCTGCGCGAGCGGGCCTCGCGTTCCAATGAGGCATGCGGGCGAAAGCCCTGCGGCCAACCGGCGTCCGGGAGGTGGGGTTATCCCCACCCCTTGCCCTCTGTCACCCTCTGGGTTACAAAGACAAGGGCTTGCCTAGGATCAGGCCATGGAGCGGCGGATCGTCGAGCTGGGGGTCGGGGACGTCGACCTGGTCGAGGGGCTCTGGAAGGAGCTGGTCGGGCACCATCGGGAGCTGACCGGCCACACCTATCCGGTGCGGGACACCGAGACCGCGTGGCAGCGGCGGCGCTCCCAGTACGTCGAGTGGCTGGCGGGCGACGAGGGCCACCTCTTCCTCGCCCCCGGCGAGGGCGCCGAGCAGGTCCCGCTCGGCTACGCCTTCCTGCGCGTCGGCTCGTCCGGGCCGACCTGGAACCTCGGCGACTCGGTCGGGGACCTGGAGTCGCTCTCGGTCACCGCGGCGGCGCGCGGGACGGGCGTCGGCACCGCGCTGATCGCCCACTGCCGCGAGCGGCTGCGCGAGCTCAGCGTGGGCTGGTGGACGGTCTCCGTCATCAGCGCCAACGAGGGCGCGATCGACCTCTACGAGCGCGAGGGCTTCCGCCCTTTCTGGACGAGCATGGTCGCCCCGATCGAGTAGTCACGGCCGACCTGAAAGAGTTGGCGCCCTGATGGCGAGCCTCAACCCCGAACTGACCGAGCTCTCGCTCGAAGGACTGCGGCTGCGGCGCAGCGCCAAGTGGCGCTTCTACGACGAGGACATCCTCCCCGCCTGGGTCGCCGAGATGGACTTCCCGCTCGCCCCGGCGGTGAAGATCGCGCTCGCCGAGGCGGTCGAGCTGGACGACACCGGCTACGGCTACCCGGACAAGCTCGGCCTCGCCGAGGCCTTCGCCGAGTTCGCCCGGGCGCGGCTCGGCTGGGCGGTCGACCCGGCGGGCGTCGGGCCGCTCCCCGACGTGGTCAACGGGATCACCTCGGTGCTGCGGCTGATCGCCGGGCCCGGCGACCGGGTCGTCATCAACACGCCCGTCTACCACCCCTTCTTCGGGATCATCGAGGAGCTCGGCTGTGAGGTCGCCGAAGCGCCGCTGGTGGACGGCGAGCTCGACGTCGACGCGGTCGACGCGGAGTTCCGCCGCGGCGCCGTCGCGATCATCCTCTGCAGCCCCCACAACCCGCTGGGGACGCTGCCGACCGAGCACCAGCTGAAGGCGCTCGCCGCCTCCGCCGCCGCCAACGGCGCCTGGGTGCTGAGCGACGAGATCCACTGGCCGCTGACCCTCCCCGGCGCCCGCCACGTCCCCTTCCTCGGCGTCTCCGAGGAGGCGCGCGAGCACGGCATCGCCTTCGTCTCGGCCTCGAAGGCGTTCAACCTCGCCGGGCTCAGCTGCGCGCAGACGGTGACCGCCTCCGCGCGCGCCGCCGAGCTGGTCGCGAAGCTCCCCTTCGCCGCCACCCACGCGGGGCACTTCGGCCTGCTGGCGACGGTCGCCGCATACCGCGACGGGGCGCCCTGGCTCGACGACGTGATCGCGGTCGTCGACCACAACCGCGCCCTGCTCGCCGAGCTCTTGGCGGCGACGCTGCCGGAGGTCGCCTACACGCCGCCGCGGGCCGGCTACCTCGCCTGGCTCGACCTGCGCGCGCTGGGGCTCGGCGACGATCCCTGCGCGGCGCTGCTCGAGCGCGGTCGCGTCGCCCTCAACCCGGGGCCGGCCTTCGGTCCGCAGGGGGTGGGACACGCGCGGCTCAACATCGGCACCTCGCCGGGCCTGGTCGAGGAGGCCGTCAGGCGGATCGGAAAGGCGGTGGGACGGTGAGCGAACCGACGGGGGCGCCGCCGGTGGAGGGCGCCGAGATCGAACCGATCGAGGTCGAGGCGCGGCGCTGGCTCGACGCGCTCGAAGCGCAGACCGGCCCGCTCGCCCTCTTCGACACCCACACCCATTTCGGCCGCCACGACCCCGACGAATTCCGCCAGGAGCCGGAGGAGCTGATCGCGACGATGGAGTACGCGGGGGCGCGGGCGATCACCTTCCCGATGCACGAGCCCGACGGCTACGCGGCCGCCAACGACGAGGCGCGCGAGATCGAGGCGGGGTCCGACGGGCGGATCGTCCACTTCTGCCGCGTCAATCCGCACGACGGGGCTCTGGCCGAGGCGGTGCGCTGCCTCGACCGCGGCGCGCACGGGATCAAGCTGCACCCGCGGGCGGAGCAGTTCGCGATGAGCGAGGCGGCGGTCGAGGACCTGACCCGGCTGGCGGAGGAGCGCGGGGTGCCGATCCTGATCCACGCCGGGCGGGGCATCCCGGCGCTCGGGCGCGACACGCTGGAGCTGGCGCGGCGCTACCCGGGCGCGCGCTTCATCCTCGCCCACGCGGCGGTCTCCGACCTCGCCTGGCTGTGGCGGCTGATGCCGGAGAACCCGAACCTGTTCATCGACTCCTCCTGGTGGAACCCGGCCGACTTCGTCGCCCTCTTCAGCCTGGTCCCGCCCGGCCAGATCCTCTGGGCCAGCGACAACCCCTACGGCCAGCCGCTCCATGCGGCGGCGTTCCAGCTGCGCTACGCGCTGATGGCCGGGCTCGACGGCGAGCGGATCCGGGCGATCGCGGGCGGGCAGATCGAGCGCATCCTGGCCGGCGAGGAGCCGCTCGACCTCGGGCCGCCGCCGGGCCCTCCCGGTCCCCAGGACCCGGGCATGGAGCGGGTGGTGTCCCACCTGACCACGGCGATCGGCCGGGCGATGGCCGAGGGCGACCCGACCGAGTCGATCGCCCTGGGGCGCCTGGCCGTCGACCTCGAGGGCCCGGAGGCCGAGTCGGGGCGGGCGATCCTGCGCCTGCTCGACCTCGCCGACCGCCACGCCGGCCCGCCGCCCCCCGGCCGCCGCTTCCCCCGCGCCGCCCAGTTCGTCATGTCGGCCCTCGCCGTCGCCCGCACCCCCGGCATCGCCCTCCCCCCGGAGCCCTGAGGTTGATGGGCCGAAAAGCGCTGAAATAGAGCGCTTTTCGGCCCGTCAACACCGAGCGATGAGGCGTATTTGCACGATCGGGGTGTACGAGGCCGACCTCGAGTCCTTCCTGGCGGCGCTGAGGGCGGCCAAGGTCGACCTCGTCCTCGACGTGAGGCAGCGCCGCGGCGTGCGCGGCGCCCAGTACGCCTGGGCGAACGCGAAGCGCCTCGAAGCCGAGCTGCGCGAGGCGGGGATCGTCTACCAGCACCTCCCCGAACTGGCCCCGACGACGTCGATGCGCGAAGCCCAGTACGAGGCCGACGCCGCGCGCGGCGAGGGCAAGCGCTCGCGGACCGTCCTCTCCCCCGCCTACGTCGAGCGCTATACGGAGGAGATCCTCGACCCCGCCGACCTCGACCCCCTCGTCCGCTTCATCGGCCGCTCGACCGCGGCGCTCCTCTGCGTCGAGCGCGACGCCGCCGCCTGCCACCGCTCGCTGATCGCCGCCCGCCTCGCCCGCGACCACGGCGCCCGGATCGAGAACCTGCGCCCAGTCGGGCCGGATGCTTGATCCGGCGCCCGGACCCATCAGGGCGGGGCACGGCACGGCGCGGCACACCGGCGGGGTGGAGCCGGGCGGGAGCATGACGCCGGCGTGAGGGCGGGCGGGGCCCGTGACGCCGAGGGAGTAGGGCCGCGCGGGCCCATGACGTCGAGAGCGTAGGGCCGTGCGGGCCCATGACGTCGAGAGCGTAGGGCCGTGCGGGCCCGGGATGCCGAAGGGGTGAGCTCAGGCGGGACCTATGACGCCGAGGGGTAGGACCGTGCGGGCCCGGGCGTCTCGGCGGCGGCCCGGGCAGGCTGTGGCCGCCTCCGAGACGCCCGGGACGGGAGCGTCCGCGGGAGCGGGGAGCGCGTGCGCCGGCTCCATCACGAGGCACGCGCACTACGTGACGTTCTCGGCATCTCCGTGACGTCCGCCACCCACCCAGGCCCGTGAGTTCGCACTTATCACCGCTATGCGGTGATAAGTGCGAACT
>DATJUK010000129.1:0-32891 GCA_035502495.1 Solirubrobacterales bacterium | reverse complement strand
TGCCCGGGCCGCCACGAGACGCCCGGGACGCCGGTCCCCGGCCGTCCGGGCCACGGAGCACGCCGTCCCGTCGCCCGGGCCGCGAATTGCGCCGTCCCCGGCCGCCTGGGCACCGGAGCACGCCCGTCCCTGGCCGCAAGGATCGGAAGCACGGACGTCCTGATCGACCGGGCCGCGAATCTTGCCGTGCCCCGCCGCGACGGTCCCCGACCGCGGTCGACCTGCGGTCCGCTATCCGGGCCTCAGGTCGACCGCGCCACACGGGCCGCGCGGGGGTTCCGCCGATCCTTCCTAGCCGCGCACCACCTGGGAGCCGCCGACGATCGCCTCTTCGCCGGAGTCGCCGAAGACGATCCAGGCCTTGTTGCCGCCGTCGTAGTCGGGCGCCCAGAGCTTCAGCGTCGCGGGGCGGTCCCAGACCGTCACCTCCTCCTCGCCGGTCGCGTCGAGCCCGCGCCAGATCCGCACGAAGGGGTTCTCGGCCCACTGCTCGGCGACCGTGGTCGGCTCCTTGTGGCCGGGATGGACGCGCGTCTCCGGCGGCAGTTCGAGCAGCCGCATGACCGAGGCCTTGAGGTCCTCGAAGCCGCTCGCCCCCGGCGCCATCGTGCCGCCCACGGTGCCCTTGAAGAGGACGTCGGCGGTGAAGACGTCGGTGCCGTCGACAAGGAAGGCGAGGTGGCCGGCGGCGTGGCCGGGGGTGTAGAGCGCCTCGATCTCGATGCCGCCCGCGTCGAGCTTGTCGCCGTCGCCCATCAGCACCGCGACCTCCTGGTCGAGCTCGGCGGCGGTCGCCTCGTGGGCGACCAGCGGCGGGCCGCCGAGGCGCTCGCGGGCGGCGGCGATCCCGGCGACGTGATCGGCGTGCGGGTGGGTGACGAGGAAGTGGGTGATCTCGATCCCGTCGGCCGCGGCCCGGTCGATCAGCGGGTCGATGTCTTCGTTGCCGTCGATCAGGACGCCGGTGCCGCGCTCCGGGTCTGCGACCAGGTAGGCGTTCGACAGCCACTGCGGGTTCTCGGTCCTCTCGACGATCAAGTTGCTCCTCCTTCGCTGGTGATCGTGCCGCCGGCCGCGGCCTGCCCTGAACCTACCCGGGCGCTGCCGTCGAGGATCGTCCTGGCGACCAGCTCGGGGTCGTCCCACATCGGCGTGTGGCCGACGCCGGGCAGGACGAGGAAGCGGGCGCCCGCCGGCCGGCACTCCTCGCGCGGCGGCCCGACCAGCTGGTCGTGCTCGGCCCAGGCGATCGTCACCGCCACCTCGGGCGGATAGCCGGCGGGCCGGAAGACGTGCTCGCGCATCGCCTTGTTGGCGCCCTCGTAGCCGTCGGCGTCGATCCAGCCGAGGACCAGCTCGCGGCCCGCGGCGGGCGGGATGCGGTCGGGATGGGCGGAGAAGGTGCGCAGGGCGCGGCGCCGCAGCGGGGCGACGCGGAGGGCGAGCGGGACGAGCGGGCGCAGCCGGCGCGCCCAGATCCGGGCGGTCCCCTTGCTTGGGCCGATCGGCGCCCGCCAGAGGCCGGCGGGGGAGAGGCAGGTGACCGAGCGGGCGACGCCGAGCCGGCCGAGCTCGAGCCCGACCCAGGCGCCGAGGCTGTTGCCGGCGACGTCGACCGAGTCGACTCCCTGGACCCCGAGCTGGTCGCGCAGCGCCCCGGCCAGCGCCGCCGCGGTCGGCTCGACCCCCGCCGGCAGCGAGGGCGCGGCGCCGAAGCCGGGCAGGTCGGGCGCGATCACTGCGCGCTCGCGGGCGAGCAGCGGCACCACCGGGTCCCAGACGCCCTTCGAGGCGCCGAGCCCGTGGACGAGGAGCAGCGGCTCGCGCTTGGCCCCGCGCGCGCCGCTGCCGGCCGCCAGGCCCGCGGGCCGCTCGCCGTCGGCGGGCGCGTCCCCGCCGGTCGTCGTCTTCGCCACCCCTACCGCCAGTGCGGTTTCGCGAAGAGGACCTGGACGTCGCCGATCCGGCGCTCGCGGAAGCCCGCCTCGGAGGAGGACAGGTAGAAGTCCCAGAGCCGCCGGAACCGCTCGTCGTAGCCGTGCCGGCGGAGCTTCTCCCAGGCGGCGAAGAAGCGCTCCCGCCAGCTCGCCAGGGTCGGCGGGTAGTGCGCGGTGATGTCGTCGAGCCAGACCTGGCGCAGCTCGGTGACCGCGGCGATGCTGTCGGCGATCCGCTGGAGCGAGGGCAGGCAGCCGCCGGGGAAGACGTGCGTGTTGGCGAAGCTCCTCGACGCCTTCTCGATCTCGTACAGGCGGTCGTCGACGGTGATCGCCTGCAGCAGGAAGAGGCCGTCGTCGGCGAGCAGCCGGTCGCAGGCCTTGAAGTAGTCGTCGAAGTACTGCCAGCCGACCGCCTCGATCATCTCCACCGAGACGAGCCGGTCGTAGGTGCCGGTGAGGTCGCGGTAGTCCTCGAGCAGGATCGTGATCCGGTCGGCGAGCCCCGCCTCCCGCACCCGCTCGGTCGCCAGCTCGTGCTGGGCGCGGGAGATCGTCGTCGTCGTCACCCGGCAGCCGGTGGTGCGCGCCGCGTGGATCGCCATCCCGCCCCAGCCGCTGCCGATCTCCAGCAGATGGGTGTCGGGGCCGAGCCGGAGGCGCTCGCAGATGCGGTCGAGCTTCGCCAGCTGCGCTTCCTCGAGGTCGGCTCCGGCGCGCGGGAAGTACGCGCACGAGTACATCATCGTCGGGTCGAGGAAGCTGGCGAAGAGGTCGTTGCCGAGGTCGTAGTGGGCGCTGATGTTGGCGCGGGCGCCGCCGCGGGTGTTCTCCGGGACGAGGCCGCGCAGGCGGTGCAGGGAGCCGCGCGTCCGGGCGACGCCGGCGCTGACGCCGCGGTGCTGGTTGGTGAGGCTGCGGGCGCCGATCCGGATCAGGCTGACCAGGTCGTCGGTCTCCCAGAGGCCGTCGACGAAACCCTCGCCGAGCCCTACCGAGCCGTGCAGCGGCCCGCGCCAGGCGGCCGGGTCGTTGATGCGGACGGTGGCGTGGAGGTCGGTCCCGGTCTCGCCGTAGGTGCGGCTGCGCCCGTTCTCGACGACCTCGATCTGGCCGCCGCGGGTGCGGGTGAGAACGGCGCCGACCGCGGCCCGCGCCACCGCGTCTTTCACCGCGCCACCTCCGCCCCCTCGGGGTGCGGGTGGTAGCGCGCGCCCTTCAGCCTCAGGCGCGCCGCCTGGGCGTAGATCCTGGCGACGGTCCGCAGCGAGTTCGCCGGGTAGCGGGCGAGCAGGCCGAGCATCAGCGGGCGGGAGAGCTCGCGCCGGCGCAGCGAGAGCGTCGCGTCGAAGGTCTTCGGCGCGGCCGGCGCCGCGACCAGGGTGGTGCCGCCCGCGGTCGGCCCGGCGCCCGGCCCGTCCGTCGCCGCCGCCCCGCGCGGCCGCGACTCGATGTGGATCTGGAGGCGCTCGCCCGGGGTGCCGGCGCGGAAGGAGTAAGTCTGCGCCATCCCCATCAAGGGTGAGACGTGATGGTTCTTCTCGATCTCGGCGGCCAACACGGTGCCTTCCCGCTCTCCCCGTTCCAGTACGTAGGCGTGTCGCTCTCCCCAGGGTATGTTCTCGACCTCGGCGACGATAGCCGCGACCCGCCGACCGGTGGGGTCGAAGCAGTAGTAGAAGCTGACCGGGTTGAAGCCGTGGCCGAGATGGCGGAGTCCGGTGAGGAGGCGGACCGGGCCGGCCGGCCGGGGCGCGCCGGCGGCGGCGACGGCGTCGCGGACGCACTCGTCGAGCGGCCGGGCCGGGTCGCCGAGGCAGTCGCCGCGCCGGAGCCGTACGGGAGCGCGCCGGCGGGCCGAGTAGAGCGGGAAGGGGTCGAGGACCGCGGGCAGCTCGGCCAGGTCCAGATACATGAGGAAGGTGCGGTAGCGGAAGGAGTGCTCGACCGGGGCGAAGCGCCGGTGCCGGATCCAGCCCTCGTAGACGGCGGACTCGCTCAAGCCGCGAGCGCCTCCTCGTCGGGATCGCCGGTGCCGGCGGGCGCGACGGCCGCGCCCGCCGCGCCGCCGATCTCGGCCGCGCCGGTCGTACCTGCTGCACCCGCCGCCGCGCCGCCGATGGTGGCCGCGCCCGCTGCTTCTACCTCGCCGGTCGCGCCTGCTGCACCCGCCGCGCCCACCTCGGCCACCGCGCCCGACCGTCCGATCCGCTTCGCGTCGCCTACCGCGCTCAGCTCCTCACACACGCGCAGCCCGCTGACCACACCGTCCTCGTGGAATCCCCAACCCCACCAGGCGCCGCAGTAGTGGGTGCGGCGCACGCCGCTGACCTCGGCCCGGCGGCGCTGGGCGGCGACCCCGGCGGCGGTGTACACCGGGTGGTCGTAGGTGAAGCGGCGCAACACCTTGGCCGGGTCGATCGCCTCCTCGCGGTTCAGGGTGAGAAAGTACTGACTCTCCGCCCGCAGTCGCTGCAGGTGGTTCATCCAGTAGGTGACGGTGGTGCGGGCGGGAGGCTCCTCGGTGAGGTGGAAGTTCCAGCTCGACCAGGCGGCGCGGCGGCGCGGCATCAGCGTGGCGTCGGTGTGGAGCACCGCCTCGTTCGGCTGGTAGGGGATCGCGCCGAGGACTTCGCGCTCGGCCTCGCTCGGGTCGGCGAGCATCGCCAGCGCCTGGTCGGAGTGGGTGGCGATGACGACGCGGTCGAAGTTCTCGGTCTCGCAGCCGTCGGCCTCGATCCGCACCTCGTCGGGCAGGCGCTCGATCCGGCGCACCGGGGCGGCGGTCCGCACCCGGTCCCGCCAGGGCGCCGCGATCGCCGCGACGTAGGAGCGCGAGCCGCCCGCCACGGTCCGCCAGCGGGGCCGGTCGCGCAGGCTGTACATGCCGTGGTTGCCGAAGAACTCGGCCATGAAGCTGGCCGGGAAGGCCCACATCTGCTCCGGCGCGGCCGACCAGACGGCGGCGGCCTGGGGGACGATCAGGCGGTCGACGAAGTGGGCGGAGAAGCCTTCCCGCTCGAGCCAGGCGCCGAGCGAGGGCGCGGTCCCGTTCATCCCGATCAGCCCCGGGGCGAGCCGGTTGAAGCGGCGCCAGTCGCGCAGCATGCGGATGAAGGCGGGGGAGAGGAGGTGGGCGGGGCGGGCGAAGAGGCCCCAGGGGGTGCCGGAGAACTCGAAGCCGCCGCGCCCGTCGCTCACCGAGAAGCTCATGTGGGACGGCTTGGTGGCGACGCCGAGTTCGGCCAGCAGCGCCTCGAAGCGCGGGTAGTTGCGGTCGTTGAAGACGATGAAGCCGGTGTCGATCGCCTGGTCGCGGCCGCCCGGCTCGGGCACGGTGACCGTGTGCGTGTGGCCGCCGATCCGCGCCGCCGCCTCGTACACCATGATCTGGTGACGGCGGTGCAGGTGGTGGGCGGCGACGAGGCCGGAGATGCCGGAGCCGACGATCGCGATCTTCATCGGTCAAGCACTACGAAGCGGAAGCTCGATCGGACGCATGGGAATAGCTGTACCCGTTGTCCAGGCCCGATCCCCCGCGGGACCCCGCGCGAGGGTCTCGCGCGGGGTCTATGGCGCCGGGATGTGCGGCGCCGCCCGGGTCAGCCGTAGGGTCGGTAGAGGACCTTGTCGCCGAGCAGTTCGCTGACCGTGTCGAAGCTGTAGCCGCGGGCGCGCAGGGTGTCGATCACCTCGGGCAGGGCGGCGAGGGTCTCGTCGCGCGGGCCGCCGCCGTCGTGCATGAGGACGATCGCGCCCGGTTTCACGTTGCCGACGACGTCGGAGTAGATCGCCGCGGTGCCCGGCAGCGACCAGTCGCGCGGGTCGACGTCCCAGGTGATCGTCTTCATCCCGAGCGCGCCCGCCGTGTCGATCACCCGCGAGTCGACCGCGCCGTAGGGCGGGCGGAAGAGGCAGGGCTTGAAGCCGGTGTACCGCTCGATCCGCGTCGCCGCCCCGGCGATCTCCCCGTAGCCCGGCAGTTCGGCGTGGGTCATCGTGTGGTCGCCGATCTCGTCGCCCTGGGCGAGGATCTTGCGCATCGCGGCGGCGCGCCCGGGCATCTCCTCGCCGATCTCGAAGAAGGTCGCCGGCACGTGCTTTTCGCGCAGGACCCGGAGGAAGCGTTCGGTGTATTCGCTCGGGCCGTCGTCGAAGGTGAGGGCGAGGACCTTGCGCCCGGTCGACGCTTCGCTGACCAGTTCGGCGTCGCCGCCGGTGCAGCCGACGGCGCGCACGGGGCGGAGGCGCAGCGGGGTCGCGCCGCCCGGCGGATAGGCGACCGCGCAGAGGCGGCGGACCTCGCAGCCGCCCGCGCCGGCGAGCACGCGCCAGGCGTAGCGGCCGGGGCGGAGCCCGGTCGGGTGGGTCGGGCCGGCGACGACGGAGACCACCAGCCGCTCCGGGCTGGGCCGCTTCACCTTCACCCGCACCGCGGTGCGGGTCAGCGGCACTTCGCCCGCGTCGACGGTGACGAGCCCGGCGCGGGTGCGGGCCTTCGGGCCGCCGAGGCAGAGGCGCGTCTCGGCGACGTCGCCGGCGGGCCCGGCGCCCGAGCCGGCCTTGGTCGGGGCGAAGGCGAAGCAGAGGTAGGCGGCCGAGGCGCGACGCGTGTCCGGGCGCGGCTGCAGCCGCGCCAGGGCCTCCGGCTTCGCCGTCCGCACGATGAGGACCAGGTCCTGGCCCGCCTGCGTGACGGTGGCGCCGACGATGCGCGGCGCCTGCGGCGCAGGAGACCCGGACGCGCGCGCCGCCTGCTGTGCGGGAGCACGGACCGCCTGCGGCCCCCGCACCTCCTGCGCCGGCGATGCCTGCGATCCCCGCGCCCCCTGCGCCGGCGATGCCTGCGGCGCCCGCGCGCCCCGCGCCTCCCCCGCCTGCGGTCCCAGGCCGAGGAACGCGCCGCCGACCGCCGTGACCGCGACCACCGTCGCCGACCTCGCCCACCCTGCGCGGGCCGCGCGGCGCCTCGCGCCGGCGCATGCGATCTTGCGGATGAAGGTGAGGCTCTGCATATCGCCCCGCAGAACGGGAAGGTGTGATCGTACGCCGAGGCCGCGCCCGCCCCTCTCCGCTCGGCTCGTCCACGGGCCGGTTCTCCGCAGCCGAGCGACAGAGACAGTGTTCAGAGATTCAGTGAGGCCGACCTCCATCCGCGCCCGCGCCATCCCCGCGCGCCGCCGCCCTGCCCCGGACGCCGCGGACCGCCGCGGGCACGCCGCCCTCGTCCCTCGCCTGGCCGTCGCGCTCGCGGTCGTCCTCGCCGGCTTTGCCTTCGCCACCCTCGCGCTCGCCCTCCCGTCCGCCGCCCGCGCCGAAACCGGCGGCGCCGGCCAGTTCGAAAACCCGGCGATCGGCAAGCGCTCCCCGTTCCTCCGCCAGGGCATGTGGATCTGGTACGTCTCCCAGTCCCAGGGCGGCAGCATCCCGGCGATCATCGCCACCGCCCACCGCCACCACATCGGCACCGTCTACGTCAAGGCGGGCGACGGCACCACGACCTGGGACCAGTTCAACCCGGCTCTCGTCGCCGCCTTCCACCACGGCGGGCTCAAGGTCTGCGCCTGGCAGTTCGTCTACGGCGACGCGCCCGCGGCCGAGGCGCGGATCGGCGCCGAGGCGGTCGCCGACGGCGCCGACTGCCTGGTGATCGACGCCGAGGCCGAGTACGAAGGCAAATACGCCGCCGCCGACCTCTACCTCTCCCGCCTGCGCGCCGCGATCGGCGCCAACTACCCGCTCTCCCTCGCCGGCTTTCCTTATGTGGACTACCACCCGGCCTTCCCGTACTCGGTCTTCCTCGGGCCGGGCGGGGCGACGGTCAACCAGCCGCAGATGTACTGGAAGGCGATCGGCACCTCGGTCGGCGCGGTCTTCGCCCACTCCTACCTCTACAACCGCGTCTGGGGTCGGCCGATCTTCCCGATCGGGCAGACCTACGAAGCACCCGGCCGGGTGCCGCTGCGGCTCTTCCGCCGCTACTCGGCGACCTACGGCACGGTGCCGAGCTGGTGGGACTGGCAGGAGACGACGGTGCCGGAGTGGGGGGCGCTCGGGGCCAGGTCGGGCAACCGGATGCTGCCCGGGGTGGACGCCGAGGTCGAATACCCGCTGCTGAAGATCGGCGCCAAAGGCGACCTGGTCGTCTGGGCGCAGGAGCGACTGGTGACGGCGGGCGAGCAGATCGAAGTCAACGGGATCTTCAACCGGACGATGCGGCGCGCGGTCCGCGCCTTCCAGGAAGCCCACGGGCTCCCGGGTGACGGTCAGCTCGGCAACGAAACCTGGGTGCAGCTGATGAACTACTCGCCGACCAAGGTCGAATGGGGCGCGACCGCCTCGACCGCGAGCTCGCTGACGAGCGGCCCGCTGCTCGATGCCGCCCGCAAGCCCGCCTCGGCGGCACTGCCGGCGCGGCGCGACGAGCTGGCGCCGTCGCGCCGCCGCTAGCGCGCGATCTTCGTCGTCAGCCGGCCGAGCGTCGGCGAGCTGACCACCAGCTCGTCGCCGTCGCCGAGCCAGACGCGCGGTTCGCGGCCCATGCCGACGCCGGGCGGGGTGCCGGTGGCGACGATGTCGCCGGGCTCCAAGGTCATCAGCGAGGAGAGGTCGGCGACCAGCTCGGGGATGCCGAAGATCAGGTCGTCGGTGCTCGAGTCCTGCATCGTCTCGCCGTTCAGGGTCAGGCTGATCGCGATCGCGTCGGCGGGCCCCGCCTCGTCGGGGGTGACCAGCGCCGGCCCGCAGGGCGCCGCGCCGTCGAAGATCTTGCCCGGCATCCACTGCGGCCCGCGCCCCTGCAGGTCGCGGGCGGAGAGGTCGTTGAAGAGCATGTAGCCGGCGACGAAGTCGAGCGCGTCGGCCACCCCGACGTCCTTCGCCCGCCGCCCGATCACGATCGCCACCTCCGCCTCGTAGTCGACCTTGTCGCTGTTGGCGGGCAGCGTCACCGTCGCCCCGTCGGCGGCGAGCGCGTTGCGGTACTTGCCGAAGACGACCGGGGCGGCGGGCGGCTCGGCCCCCATCTCGGCCGCGTGCTCCATGTAGTTCAGCCCGATGCAGACGATCTTCTCCGGATCCGGGATCGGCGGCAGCAGCCGCACCGCCGACAGCGGATGCGACGGCGCCCCGCTGTCCCCGACCCGCGCCCGCAGGTCCTCGACCCGCCCGTGCCCGAGCAGCTCCCGCAGGCTCCCCCGGTGCGGTTCCCCGAGCGCCGCCCACGCGTCGACCACCCGTCCGTCGACCACCATCCCGGCCCGTCCACCATCGCCCGCGTCGAAGCTCACCAGTCGCATGCGCCGCAGCCTAGCCACCGAGCGCCCGCCCCGTCCCCCCGAACCCGCTCCCCGGCCCCCGATCCGCTAGCTTTTCCTCCCCGGGCCCCCGCCGGCCCGTCCGAGTCCACTCGGGGGCGTAGCTCAGCTGGTTAGAGCGCCGGCCTGTCACGCCGGAGGTCGCGGGTTCGAGTCCCGTCGCTCCCGTTCCTAACTTGGCTTGCTAGAGCTGTTTTGGGTGGCCTACTCGTTCCTAGCGAGCTTCATCTGGCCAGATTTCGCCCCAAACACGTAGCGATGAGGTGGGCGGCAGTTGACGGCACAGGGCGGCAGGTATGGGAACAGTCCTGTTGTTGGGGGCGCGGCCTCGTGCTGGTACGTGGGAGCGATGGAAAGGCCAACGAAGAACGCAGTGCCGGAGGTGAATCACCGTGAATCTGTCGAACCTTCGATCCCTTCCCCACCAGGCCCCCTACAAGCGCACCTACCCGAGCGGCCGCGCCGTCTGGGTCGCCCGCTACTACGACCTCGACGGCGTCGCCCACTATGCGAAGCCGGACTGGAATGGCGGCAAGTCGTCCTTCAAGCTGCGCCGGGATGCCCAGGCGGCGATCGACGAAGTGCTCCGAGAGTTGCACGGTGCGCCGCCCGGGAGGTGGGTCTGGTACGAGCGGTAGATCCACCACGCCGGTATGGGGGGTCGTCGCTTGCACCGGTTTGCGAAGTAAGAGCCAAGAGATTCGAACCGCCGACCTCTTGGTGCGAGTCAGGCTCGCGGACGGCGAGGTCGCGTCACGTAAACCGCAGCGAAGTCACGGCCGTCAAGCCATAGGTTCGTCGATTTCCCGGCCGGATATGCGGCGATTTGGGCACCCACAGCCACTAATTCCTAGTTCGCCCTAGGCGGTTCGAAAACGCAGCTACTGGTCTCGAGATGGTTCAAGAAGACGGCAGCCGGCTTCGTCGGCCGCCGATGGCCCCGGCCGCAGCCTCCTCGGCATGCGCGACCGCGTGGAGATGCGCGGCGGCATGATCTGGATCGAGTCCCGTCCGGGCAAAGGGATGACGATCAGTCCGACCCTGCCGCTGCGGGTCGAGCCAAAACAGCCATCTTGCTGCAGCTGAATCCAGTATTAATTTCGCCGGGCGTAATAGAGACGGGGGCGAGATGGGTCGATTCGCGGAAACGCAGCGAGAAGCCGAACGGCGACGCAATCTGGAAATACGGGAAGCCCGGAGGCTTCAACGCGAACAAGAACGAGCGCAGCGAGAGCAGGAACGACAGGTGGCCAAGGACGAGAAGGAGCGAAAACGCCTGTATCTGGAGGGCAGGACGCGCGAAGCCGAAGCGCTCAATAACGAGCTGGACAGGAACGTCGCCGCCTTGGAAGGAATTCTTAATGCGACTCTGGAGGTCGACGACTACATCGACCTCGACTCGCTGAAGCAGACCTATCGTCAGCCCACGTTCTACGCGACCGGATTCGGTGCGGTGAAGTCAGAACCGGAGCCGGAACAGGTCCCGCCGCTCAGCGGTTTCGGCTCGCTCATCCCCGGAGCCAAGGCAAAGCACGCTGTGGCCGAACAAGCCGCGGAGGTGGCTCACGCCGAAGCGGTGTCTGCCTGGCGGGACGCCGAAGCGGAGCGCGAGCAGGCAATCGCTGCGGCCAAAGCACTCCATGACGAGGCGGCGCAGAAGAAGCGTGAAGACACCGACGCGGCGAACGCAAAGATCGAGGAGTTCCGGGCCAAGCTCGATGCTGGGGACCCCGAGGCCGTCGTCGACTTTCACGGCATGGTTCTTGATGCCAGCGGCTATCCGGACTCCTTCCCCGAAGGGCACAAGTTGGCCTTCGTGCCGGAGAGCAAGCAGTTGGTCTTGGAGCACGATCTGCCGACCTTCGACGTGATCCCGGAGGCCAAAGCCTTCAAGTACGTCAAAGCTCGCGATGAGATCGCCGCGACCGCTCAGTCGGCGACGCAGCGACGGGCCCTCTACGCGATGGTCATCGCCCAGACCGCACTGCGGACGGTTCACGAGATGTTCGAGGCGGACAGACGTGGGTTCGTGGAGACCATCGTCTACAACGGCATGGTCGACAGCATCGACAAGAAGACCGGCCGGCCCGCGCGGGTCTGCCTGGTGACCCTTCGCACCACGCGTGACATCTTCGAGGAGCTAGATCTACGACGCGTCGACCCGGAAGAGTGCCTCAAGGGTCTGAATGCCGGTGTCTCCAAGAAACCTTCGGAGCTGGCGCCCGTCAGGCCGGTTCTCGAATTCAAGATGGTCGACGACCGCTTCGTCGACGAGACTGATGTGCTGTCGGGACTCGATCAGCGACCGAACCTGATGGACCTGAGCCCGTCGGAATTCGAGTCGTTGATCACGAACCTGTTCGAAAAGATGGGTTTGGAGACGCGGCAGACTCGACCGTCACGTGACGGTGGCGTCGACTGCGTTGCTTACGACAACCGCCCGGTCATGGGAGGCAAGGTCGTCATCCAGGCAAAGCGGTACAAGAACACCGTCGGCGTGAGTGCCGTCCGCGACCTCTACGGGACGGTCGTGAACGAGGGTGCTGGCAAGGGAATCCTCGTCTCGACCAGTGGTTATGGCAAGGCATCGTTCGAGTTCGCTGGCGACAAGCCGCTGGAGTTGCTCGACGGAACGAATCTTCTTTACCTCCTCAAGAAGCACGCGGGGATCGAAGCTCGGATCGAGCCACCGGAAGATTGGGTCGATCCAGAGGCTGCGACCGTGGAATCGCCGGAGGCGCGGCGGGGCTGACTGCATGACGCGCCTGTGCGCCGTCCGGCTCGATCCACCCGATTGGCGATCGCGACGCGGACCAGGTCGGGCGAGCCTAGCGGCGCTTCTCAGGAGCCTCGCTAGTTGACCTTGATCGCGTGGATGCTGGGTAAGAGCTGCCCGCCGAATGCGAAAGCCATGTTCACCAGCGCTTGTGGCCTCGTCTTTTTGCCGACTAAGGTGACTCCAACCCGGCGTGAGGCGGGACGACTACCCCTCCCGGTGGAGATGTCGACCCTGCCTGGCGAGGATCGTGCTTGCGACGAGAGCGGATTCGCTGTCGGGCACGAGCGTCACGCTGGCGGAGGGAAGGCCCAGTTCGACGGCCTTCCGCGACAGCCGCCGCTTCAGATCCACGACGGCGTCGAGCCGCCAGGTTTCCTCGCCTTCCCGCGGGTCGTCGACCAGGAGCGTGATCCGGGTCACCGGCTCGCCGTCCTGGCGGTCGTCAAGAGCGATGTTCGCCCCGCGGACCTCGAGGCCGCCGATCTCGACGCCGGTCGCGAAGCGCGCCAATTCGCCCGTCGCATCCTGGGCGTTCATGTCCGCAGGATAGGCCCATCCATCGGGCGACGGTACCCGTCCTGTCGCCCACAAGGTCGGGTACGAGCTCGTGGGATCAGTCGAGTTTGAGCTGCTCCCTCGTTGCATTTCCATTGGCCGCCGGCAGCTTGGTCGGACCGGGATCGGGGTCAGGCACCACTTGAAGCTCTCGCCCCTGCACCTGATCACCCTCGTCATCCGCTGGCGGGGGCTCAACTGCCTTGAGCTCTCTCTTTTTCTCTTGCCTTCGTTTCTTCGCCGCTTTCTTGCGAGCCGCGTCGAGCTCCTTCGTCATCTCAAGCAGCTCCTGATAGATCTTCAGACCTTCCTCGAGCTCATCGGGCGCAGGAGGCGAAGCTCCATCGGGGAGCGGTCGGTCGTGCATCCAGGCAGAGTTTTCGCTCATGCCACGGTCGACCAAATCGCAGATCTCCGGACTCCAGTTGATAATCCGGAGCTTCTTGGTCTGCACGTCGTCACTGCGACGAGTGATGACGCCTGCCAAAACGAGATCCTCGACGGCTCGCTCGAATGAAGCCCGCAGGTCGCTGCAGAAGGAGCCCGCTTTCTCGGCGTATGCGGGCTGGTCGTTCTCGTCGTAGAGGGTGCGAAGCTTCACCAATCTCTGATTGAGGTCACCGAAGCGCGCAGTCGGGCTGAGTCCCTCCCAAGGAAGGCTCGGCTGCACATGCCCGACGGTCTTGCCGATCCGCCTGACCCACTGGACCGCGACAGGCGACGAGCTCGTTGCGTTTCGCTGGAGCTCGCGCACCAGCGAGAGCTCATGGGTGAAGACGATGACTTGGCGGCCCGCGCCGAGCTTGAGAAGAGTCCTTGCTATGCGGCGCCGACCCTCCTGGTCGATCGAGCTGGTCGGGTCGTCGAATACGATCGGACTCTCATCCGCTCGTACTTCCATCTCCGCCAGAAACATCGCGAGGGCGAGCCGGCGCTGCTCCCCCTGACTCAGCACGGCGGTGAGCGGCACGCCCTCCACGGACTTGAATCTCAAAGCGGTGTGGGGACGGCCTTTGACCGTGCGCGGCTTCGGCACGACCTCGATGTTGCGGAACTCGAGCGCCGCAAGCTGGCGCTTCAGAGCCTCCTCTAGGCCCGCCTGAATCAGCTCTCGAGAGAACGTCCGGACCTTGTTGCTGACGGCCTGGGTCCCGGCCTTTGCGATCGCCTTCTCGATCCGGTCCACCTCCTTCAGCGCACCGAGCAGACGGAGCACTTCAGTGAGCCGCTCGCCCAGTAGCCGACGGCCTTCGAGCTCGGACAACTCGGCCCGGATTTTCTCGGTCTCTTCGGCCCCTTCCACCCCGGCTTGCCGTTTTGCCTCGTCGTTGCGTGCCTTGATCCAGGGCTCGAGCTCCGGCGGTGGCTCGGACGGCTGAAGCTCGGCCCCGGCGTCACCACGGATCCGGTCGAGCGAGGTAGCGACCTCATCGAGCCACGCTTTGACAGCGAAGCCAGGTTCTTCCGCCGCGCCGCCGAGAAGCTCGAACGCGGCGCGATGACGATCGCGGATGACCTCGACATCGGGGAGGCGTTTGAGCGCCTCTGACCTCTCTTGCTCCAGCCGCGCCAAGTGAGCATTGACGTCGGCGGCGACAAACCCCTCGAAAGAGCGCAGACGCTCTCTGGTGATCTCGCTTAACTCCTGCATACAGAGTGGGCAATGGGCCGGGTCATGGTCGGGCGGAAAGGTCTGCCCGAGGTGGGCTGCATAGTCCCGCGCCGCACTCCAGAGGAGACGCCACGGCTGGCTCCCGATCGAGCCAAGTGGCTCAGAACCGAAGCGTCCGGCAATGAGGTTGGCCGCCTCCCGAGCCTCCTCCAGGGATTTCTCCCGCTCGGTCCAAGTCTCCAGCGCGGGCATACCGAGAAGGCCGTGGAGGTCCATCAGGTCCTGGCGGAGCTGGGTGAGCTCGTTTGCTTCGCGTTCGGCCGTGGCGCGGAGCTGTGGTGCCTGCATCGCCTGGATCTCCGCGATCGCCTTACGAAGCTCTGACCGTCTGGCCTCCTCGGCATCGCTCAGTTTGGCCAACTCTCGGAGATCAGGCTCCGAGCTGTCCGCTGCGAGGGACTCGACAAAAGTGGCCGCTCGAGTGCCGTCCTCGAAGACGCGAGGGTCGATCGGTGACACATCGACGGCGTTGCGGCGCTTCTCCAGCTCGGCCTTGACAGCGTTAAGCCCTGCCGCTAGACGACTCAGGCTTGACAGCGTTATCGGTACGTAGTCAACCTCGGTCTCTTTGGTTAGGTAGACCTCCCCGGCTCGCCAGTCGGCGATGTGTATTCGAGCCAAGAGTGGCGGTGGCTCGGCTTCGAGGTCAAGCTCGACACTGTGTTGTTTTTTCCCGACCTTGACCACCACGGTCGCCCTCGGGCCGAGTCGGCCCTCCTCGTAGATGTTGGAGAGCACCTCTTCGGCGTAGAGCGTTCTCCCCGCCTTCTTCAGCACGCGCGAGTACCCGGTCTTGCCGGCGCCGTTGGCGCCCCAGATCACATTCACCCCCTTCGCGTCGAAGGGCATGGTCTGGCCATCGTCGATGGCATTCACGCCTTGCAGTTCGGTGATCTTCTCGATCACCATCGGCTCGTCTACCCCGTCGCCCTGAAAAAGGTCCTCTTTTCGGATCTCGCGCGGACGGGCCGTATCGGCTCCGTCCTCGGCGAGCAGCATGGCCGCGATCTCCCCCGCATCCTTCGATGGCAGTTCGGGGGCCGATGCGGCTCGAATGAAGAGCTCCTGTTTCCAGGGCTCGAATCCCTGAACCCACTCGAAGATCTCGCTTTGAACGTTCATAAGCGAAGCCCTGAAACATATCCGTTCCAAAAAAATTTCGCAGTCGTATGCGAATGCCATTGTCGAGGCTTTCCTGCCTTGTGCCAGGTGCTCCCGAATGCGCATCGCGAAGGGGTTCACAGGCGAGTCTGGCTACACCACCACTCGCGACTTGACTTCGAGCCGATCGACTGCCTTGTGGCCCAGATCGGGTTTAATCTGGTTCCGTCAGCGTCTAGGGTCAGGATCGACAATGACCGATATCGGTACGGAGTGCTGACGTTGGGGTCGGGCAACGGGCAGGATCGTCCTTCGCCTGGGCTGGTCGACAGGCGGGAAGACGCGATCGATCCCGTCGGAGACGGTGGGCCTGAGCCCGTTTTGCGCATTCCGGAGGGCCTGACGCCGCTACCCGCGGTAGATGCGGCGATGCCTCTGCTCGAGCATTTCGCCACGGTCGTCGGGCGCAAGCGAGCTCGGTTCAAGATTGCCCTCCTCAAGACGTTGCAGGGCGATGGTGCTGGCCGATGGAAGATCCGACGGCTGCAGGAGATCGTCCACTGGTTGGAGCCAAGCTCGGTTACCGACATCGTCGCCGAGCTAAAGACCGTCGATGTCCTCTCCTACGAGCCGATCACCGGGTTCTACCGATTGACACCCGAACGCGCGGGTTGTCACGGCGTTGCTCGACGCCATGACGATTCCGGAGGTTCACCCGCGATCGCTGATCAAATTCCTCAACAAGGCCATGGCCTTGGCGCAGGCCGGTGGAGCCGGTGACGATGTCGTCCTGCGGCAGTTCCAGTCGGCCATCGCCGTCCTGCAAGGCGATTGGGACGATCTGACCCGCCTGCTCGACGATCATTCCGACAACGCGCTGCTCGAAGCAGCTGAGCTCGTCCGGATCCATGTCGACGACATGCGTGAACTGCTGGATGAGCACCAGACTTTCTTCGCCGCTCACCGCGACCGGGTCGACTTTCTCGACGCGGATCAGGAAGCCCTCGACCTTGTCGCCAGGCTGGGGACGTTGTCAGCCGAGGTGATCCAGGCGATCTCCGGACGGGCCGACGAACGGATGAAGGCCGGACTTCGCGTGGACCGGACGGACATCCGCGACTTCCTTGCCTCGCGTGAGGTGGACGACCTGGCGACGCTCGTCGCAGATCTCGCCGCGCCGTCGCCGTTCATAGTGGCGATCTCGCCCATGGTTGCCTTCGACTCCCTGTCCGAAGCCTCAGGGCGGGTCGCCTCGACGCCGCCGACCATGCCGCCGCCGATCGTGCTCACTCGCCAACCGCCGGAGGCGATCCTCGATCCGGCCGAAGTCATGCGCGACGAGCTCCGCGAGCTCGATGAACCGACCACGATCGTTGAGTTGACGGTTCGCGAGGCATGGGAGGAGTCGATCGCCCGGCACTCCGCTCTGCTCGATGTCTACTCGCGCTGGACCGAACTGCCCGACCTGAGTCATGAACCCGGCTGGGAGGAGCTCGAGCAGTCCGAGGTCTGGCGCGTGTCGAAGACGACGATCGAGATGGACATTTGAGGACGCCGGCGCAGACTGCCGCGATGCTCGTCGCCGGCACGCTCGACCGGGCGCAGTGGCCGGAGCTCGACGACGAGGACTTCGCTGGTGAGGTCGGCGATCGCTTGGACATGGTCGGGTTGGAGCTCGTCGGTTCCTCCGGGAAGTGGCTGGCCCGCCCGAAGCACGCTCCGACCGACGACATCGATGGTTTCGAGCCCGCATTCGCGCTGAATACGGTCGAGCTGGCGGTGATCGCCGCCCTCTACCTGCATCTGCGGTACCTCCCGCGAAATGCCAACCGCAACGAGAATGGCGAGGAGCCGTCTGTTGCAGTCGAAGAGCTCCTGAGGGGCTTCCCGGGTTACTCGTCCCGTTTCATCTCTCAGATCGTCGTCGGCCATCTGCGCAATGCCGGCTTCGTCCGTCGTGAAAACGACCGGCTCTACGCCGGGCCTTACCTTGCGACGCTGAACGAGATCGAGGCGGATGAGCGGTCTCAGGTCGCCTTGGGAAGCTTCCAGTTGCGGCGTTATCTCAAACAGAGAGCCTCAGAGCTCGAGGACGACCATGCCGCAGATTGAGCAGATCCAGGTCTACTACTGGGGTCCGCTTCGCGCCGATCCGATCGAGCTGGCCGTGGACGGGATCAACGTCGCAACCGGCCCCAACGGCTCAGGCAAGACCACGTCGCTCGACGCTCTGAAGCTGATGTTCGGCGTCTCGGATCTCTCGCGCCGACCGGCCGACTACATCTATGACGGTGGTGGAGGGGAAGGCGCCGACCGGGCCAGTCGAGCTCTCGTCAAGGCCATCTTCGCCAACCCGGAGGGACCGGGCCGCACGGGACGCCTCTTCGCGGCCGCTGGACGCGGCTGCGAGGCCAGCGTGCATGTCACGGCCATCTGTGAGGTGACGCGCGACGGTAGGCGCCGCTACGCGATGGTGCCCGGCGCCCGGGTCTGGGGCAAAGGCGGAGAGGACCTGGACGCCGAGGTCAATGCTCTTCGCGCCGAGATCACCGCGAACCAGTGGCTGAACTCGGGCGCGTGGACGGAGCTGCTGGCCCGGGCCGGCGTCTCAAGAGCGCTCCTGGGGGTCATCTCGGTCAAGCAGGGCGAGACCGACAAGACGATCGAGGGCCCACCCGAGGCCCTCCTGCGGCGTGTCTTGGAGCTGACCGGGAAGCAGGAGACCCTCGATGAATTCCGACAGGCGAAGTCCAAGCTGGTCGAAGCCCGCCAGGACCACGACGACGTCAGGGAGCGGTTGTCCTCGGAACGCAACCAGCTCAAGGCCTTGACGCTGCAAGCTCGCCAGCACGAGGAGTTCATCGAGCTCGGCAGGCGAAAGTCGTGGATCGAGGAAGTCGGCCTACCGAGTGCGACCCGGATCGCCAAGACCGCGGCTCGGACCCAGCTCGCCACCGAGCGCGAGGGTCAGGCCGTGGCATTGGAGAAAATGCGTAAGGAGCAGGCCGAGCTGCGCGACTCTATCCCCGAGATGGAGGGCCGCGAAAAAGAACTCGAAGGCCAAGCTGGCCAACTGCGTGAGCGTGACCGCGAAGCCCGCGACGCGCACGGTGCCGCAACTGAGGTGTGTGCGCTGGCACGAGCCGAGGTGCGCACCCGGCAGGATTTGATTGATGCGGCGCGCACGCTTGTCGGCGACGAAGAACTCGATCATGCTCTGGCCGAGGGTCGCCAGGATGCGGCGGCCCGTGCCCGCGATGAGCTTGTCTCCGCCGAGCGCGAGCGCGAGGATTTGGCCGCCGAGGTCGCCGACCTGGAGGCCGGACGCCCGGCCCGGCCCGCCACGCTCGATGAGTTTCGCGAGGCGCTGCGCACTGCCGGAATCGAGTCGGAGCTCGTGGCCGAGCAACTGGAGGTTCCACGGGCTGTCGCCGCCGAGGCGGCTCTGGGCCAGGGTGTCTGGGGCCTCGTCGTCGGTGCCGAGTATCTCGACGCCGCGCTCGCGATGGCTCGCGAGCGCGGCTACCGCCTTCCTCTTATCGCTGCGGGCACAGGGACGGCCGAGGGCGCGCTGGGTGGGTCGACCGGCCTCGACAGGGCCGGCGCCTATCTGGCGGAGATCGACCTTCCGCTTGGGCAGCCCGGCGTCAGCGATGACGGGGTCGTGAGGGGTCGGACGTGGGCGGCGCTGCGTGCGCCGGAGCGCCCCGTCCTCGGACACCAGGCCCGTGCATCGCGACTCGCGGCGGTGCAGGCACGTGTGAAGGGACTCGATGAGCTTCTGCCTGACCTCCGTCAGCACGCCAAGGCTGCCCAACGCACCGCCCTCGCGGTCGCCCAGGCAGTGCCAGCCGCTTCGGAGATCGCCGAACGGCGCGAGGCTTTGACCGTCGCCGAACAGCAGTTGACCCGAGCGAGCGAAGCCTACGCCCAGATGGCCGGCGAGTTGCAGACGATCGATCGACAGATTGGTCGGATCGAGAGCGAATTGGGAGCGCAGAGAGACAGGCTCGTCGTCGTCGAGCGCGAGGTCAGGACCCGTGGCCCGCAAATCCAGACCTACGACCGGCGCCTGACGGACCTCGACGCGGAGCTGGACGCCCTTCCGGATATACCGGATGACGTTGAGATAGCCACGCTTGGCACGGTCGAGACCCTCACACATGAGATCGAACGGGTCACGGAGCGGTTGGCCGATGATCAACGCTTCCCCGAGGAGGTCCGCAGCGAGCTCATCCTCGCTCATCAGGATGCCCAGGAGCGCAAGGTCGCCGAGGTGAGCGAGATGCTCGAAGGTCGGCGCGAGGACCTCGACAACGTCGCGGCCGAAGTCCAGAGGGCCCGGGAGCGATACGACCAGCACATCCGTCAGGTCGTCGGTTTGCTGGCCAGGCGGTTCCGTGAGGTCTGCCGTCAGGCCGGCATGGACGGCGACATCGAGCTGCGTCCCGGGGAGACCGAGGGTGAGTTCGGAATCGACGTCAGGGTCGCTCACGTCCAAGGAGAGCCGAAGCGCTCATATCGCTCGTCGGCCCATTCGAGCGGGCAGCGGGCGAAGATCTCTCTGTTGATCCTCCTGGCGGCGATGGGGCTCGAAGGCTCGGCCGACCTGCTCATCATGGACGAGCACGCTGCTCACCTCGATTCCCGCAACATCGACGCCGTGGCCGAGATCATGAACGCCCTCAAGCACAAGGTGCAGTTCATCCTGGCAACGCCCACCAACGCCGAGGCCGGGCGCCTCCGATGGTGTGATCACCAGTTCGCCTTCTATCCCCGCCCCGCGGGCGAGCCCTTCGCTCCACCCGTTCGCATCTTCACTCGAAGGCCGGTCGACGGTGAGCGCTACGCCGAGATGGGGCAGTTGGCTCTTGCGGATTGAGACCTCGGAAGAGCGCCACGGCATTCGCTACCGGACCCTCGAGCTCAAACGGGTGCGCTATCCGCCGAAGCCGCTCCGGCGGACGCGGATCCCGATCGAGCCTCCTGACCCCGACGGGGCGCTGTCCAGGCTCGATGATGAGCGAGCGACGATGGCCGAGCGTGTGCTGCGAGAGGGGATCGGTGGACGTCGGCGGTGGTCGACCTTGCGCTCCAAGAGCGGCCCCCACTTCTCGCCGATACTCGTCGAGACCGAGATCCTCGACGATCTCTGCCGTCGGGCCGGATTGATTGTCGAGGACACCTGGCATCTCGGCCGCTGGGTCGTCGACGTCTTCAGCGTCGAGCCGAGCATGCGTACGTGGTTGGGCTTTGTCGACCCCGATGTCCTCCGAGCAGAGCTCGAGGAGGAGCTGAGTCGACCTCGGATCGTTTCCGCGCTGGCCGACGGTCCCCCGGGTGGGATCGACTGGCGTTCGTTTGCCTTCGTGTTGCGCGCCGGCGAGAGAGTCCTCGACCTTCGCGAGCATGGATTCAAGCCCAGCGCCCGAGAGCTGGCGGGCCTTGTGGATCACACCAAGGCCTGGACCCCACGCCGCAAAGAGCTCTTGGCCGAGCTGATCGGCCTCCCCTTCGGGGAGATCGTCAATGTCCTCGATCGTCAACTCGGGATTCGAGGACCCCTGACACATCCCGAGGGCGGCATCTGGGCCTCGGCGATCGCCGAGATTGATCTCGCTGTCGCCGACGAGGCGCGCGGAGTGATCCTCGTGGAGAACGCCGAGACCTTCAGGACGTTGGCTGTGCTTGTCGAGCAGAGCTGGGTCGTACTTCACGTGCCCGGCGGTCCGCCGCCAGCCGAGTGTGAGTTGATCGAGCGCTTGGCGGCCCTGGCGCCCAACCTGGCCTTTCACGCTGCTTTCGACCTCGACCCCGCTGGCATCCGCATTGCCTCGCTTGTGCGGGAGCGGACCGGCATCGATATCGAGGTTGCGGCGATGTCTCCGGAGCTTCTTGCTGAAGCTCCGCGTGCGCTGGACCTCAGTGACTGGGATCGCGACCAACTCGCACGGCTCAACGGAAACGCGGGGCCACTGGAGGATCTTCGGACAGCGATCGCCGCCAGTGGGCGGAAGGTCGAGCAGGAGACGCTTCAGCAGTATCTACTTCACCTGTTCTCCGACCAACTGGCACAGACGCGCTAGCACGTCGGGGTCAGCTCGGTCGCGTGTCGAGAACCTCAGGGACTCGGGATATCTGTTCGGTCCACACCCGGGCGGCAGGATCGATCAGGCCGACCAGGGTGAGCATCTCCTCGTAGTGGGTGTCGATCGGCCGGCCCATGATCGTCTCGTGATGGGCGAGGCGGTTGCGGAAGGGGACGAGCTTCGACATCAGTGCCGCGACCTCGGCCCGGTCCCCCGAGCCGGCAGGGAACGCGCCATGCAGACGGGAGACCCAGAGTCCGTCGTACTTCTTGTCGAAGAGGGCGCGCCAGAACCCGAACGAGAGGCCTGCGACGACCCGCCCGCGGGTCGGTGCCTTGCCTTCGCGCGAGATCCTCGCGATGGTTTCATGTACTCGCCGCCGGGAGGCGTCGTTCAGGATCGCCGGATCCTCGAGCCAGGTCTCCCGCGGCGCCGCGCAGGCGTCGACCGGGGGGAACCGGGAGTCGACGGCATTGCGCAGGAACACCTCGACGTGATGCAGCGTCTCGAACATCGCGGCGGAGATGCGGGCGTTCCAGACATAGAGGGCGACGGCACCGTCGTGGTCGCCGCCGGTCTCGGCGACGTAAGGAGCGAACCGCGCCTCGGTGATCCATTTCTCGGCTTGAGATGGCTGCATGGGAGATGGGGAGGTCGCGCTAGACTAGTTGGCGTATGCCCCAGGTAAGGCTCTCCCGCTTCGGCGGTGATCCCCCTGGGGCTCCGTCGTTCAGGCGCGCGACGGTCGGCCCTTCGGCGCCGCCCGAGGCTCCGTCTTCTTGGCGTCGCCTGTCCGCGTGGCCTGCGCCCACGCCCGTACGCCGTATCCACCAAGCACCAGGTCACCGTCCCCGTCGCCGTGCTCGAGGAGGCCGGGCTGCATGCCGGGGACGGGGTGGTGATCGAGGCCCTCGGCGAGGGCGAGGTGCGGATCCGCCGTGGTGCGCCCACCTTCGAGAGAGCGCCTTCGGCGCGCTCACCGGCGCCTACCCATCCGGATACCTGGAGCAATTCGACGCCGAGGACGAATGGCGTTGAAGGTCGTGCTCGACGCCGACGTGCTGACGACGCCGGCCTGAGCCGGGGTACCGCTCGGGCCGCCTCGAGGGGATCGCGTGCTCGACGGGCCGGGTCACCGGGTCGGCACGTTCTCTCCCACGCGGCCTCGCCGGAATGCGAGCATGTTCGTCGCGTGGATATCGTCGGGCGCATGCCGACCCCTGCCGAGAAATCGCCCCGTGGTGTGAGGTGTCACCCCGTGACGATCGTGACGCCCGGCCTTCGGCCCGATGGCTCGAGGGTCCGGTCCCAACCCGTCGACTTTCGCCCTGATCGCGAATCGAGGCGCCGTCGGTCGGTGTCCCTCTGAGCGCCTCGGAAGGCGAGCGTCGCGCCTGGTTCACGCTGGCGACGTTGGCCGATCATCTGCAGGTCTCCGAGCGGACGGTGAGGAACTGGGTCGGCCGTGGCGAGCTGCGCTCCTACAAGATCAGCGGCTCGAGGCGCTTCGACCCCGACGACGTCGACGCCTTCCTCGCGCGCTTCCGCGACGCCGGCGACGGAGGCCGATGAGCCGCGCGACGCCGGGCAGTGCCCCGCGCCAGTCCCCCTGCAGGCGCACCTATCCGGACGGCCGCGTGGTCTGGGTCGCCCGCTACTTCGACCTGAGCCGCAAGGCGCGCTACGCCAAGCCGGTCTGGCACGGTCGCAAGTCCACCTTCGCCCGGCGGGTCGACGCCCAGCGGGCGATCGACGAGGCCCTCGCACGCCAGCACGGGGGCGCCGGGCGGCCGCGGCGGCTCGGCGACTTCGCGGCGGACTGGCTCGAGCGCTACCCGAGGTCGGCGCGGACCAACGAGACGAACTCCACCCGGCTCGGCTACGTGCTGGGGGTCGAGATCGAGGGCAGGCCGCTGGGGGAGTGGGAGTTCGACGAGGTCCGCCGCCCCCAGGTCTCGCAACTGGTCGACCACATGCTGCGGGTCGAAGGACGCGCGGCGGGCGGGGTGAGGGGCGTCCTCTCGGTCTTCTCGGCGATGGCCGAGGACGCGATCGGCGAGGACGCCGCCACCCACAACGGCTTCGTCGGCGTGCGGATCCGGGCGGGCGACCCACGGGTCAGGAAGCCGCCGAGGAAGGTCCGTCTCTGGAGCTTCGAGCAGATGCGGGCCTTCGCCGTCGGCGGTCGGCCGGGGGTCCGCGCGGCGACCAGACGCCCGCGGGACCCTCGCCGCGAAGGTGGCAGGACTGCGAAGGCCCGCTTCTACCCGGCGCGGGACTACGAGGCCCTCCTGCTCACGCCCGGCCTCACCGGCCTGCGGCTGGGCGAGTTCCTGGGACTCGCGGAGGCCGACTTCGACGGCGGCGAGTTCCGGCTTCGCCACTCGACGCACGACGGCGAGCTCGTCGCCTCCAGCGAACACAAGAACCACGAGCGCCGCGTGCCGGTCCCGCCGAGCCTCGCGAGGCTGATCCCAGCTTCGCCGCGCCCGGTCGACACAGAGTGGCTCTTCCCGACGCCGAGGGGCAGGCTCTGGCGCGAGCGCAACTTCTACCGCGACGTCTGGGTCCCGGCGCAGCGGGCGACCGGGCTCGACCCGACCCCGCACGAGTTCCGCCACTCCTACGTGACCAACCTGAGGGCCGCCGGCATCGACGACGCCGATCTCGCCGCGGTGGCCGGGCACACGGTGGCGACGATGATCTCGGTCTACACGCACGCGCTGCACCGGAGCCACGCCGAGATCAGGGAGGTCATCGGCTGAGGCGGCCACGCGGCCGCCGATCGGATGCCCCACCCCTGGGGCATGGGCGCACCGGCGCTACCCTCAGGGGATGGCGCGGTCGGCAGGTCCTCATCGTCTGAAGACGGGGTCGTCGGTGGGGAAGGCTGCGGCCGGTGAGGGCTCGACAGCTACATCCTCGCTACAAAGTGCGCCTCCCATCCCCCGGGTCTCGCTCTGTACCTACACCTGTCTCCGGAGGTCCACGGGCCTGTCACGCCGGAGGTCGCGGGTTCGAGTCCCGTCGCTCCCGCTATTGAAATCTGCCTCGGTCCCGCCAGGGGCATCCAGGGCCTCGGCGGCCTTGAAGTAGCGCAGGAACGGCTCGCGCGGACTGACAGCGACGATCCCCTGGCCACGACCTACCACGGGACCTGCTCCGACGCGGACGGGACCCATGAAGCAATCGCGACCGTCGGGAAGGCCCCGACCGAGAGCGAACTGATCGACAACGACTGCATCGCGGTGACGCTCGGAGGCCGTTTCGGGCGATCCCGAGGCCACGGACCGGTGCACGGCGAGCCCGGTCACCCCGAAGATGAAGGGCCGAACGTCCACGGCGACGGAACCTTACGAAGAGATCGTTTCCGCGGCAAGCGATCCAGGCGTAGGAAATCGCCCGAAAAGTGCGCAGCCGTACCGAAGATCGTGCGCTCTCGTCCTAACGCTCGCCGATCGATCGGTTGAACGATCCCCGCCGGAACATCCGGATGCGCGCGCTCGGGGGAGAGGCACGCCGGAAAGGAACTCGATGAAGAGCAAGCTGAACCTCAGGCGGGGCGCCGCGATCCTCGCCTGCGCCGCCTCGCTGGCGGGTACCGTCGCCATCGCCCCCTCCGCCGCCTCGGCCGAGGCCGGGACCCCCTGCGCCAACAAGGTGTTCGCGATCGCCAACGGCGGTCCGACGGATCACATCCCGGTGAAGGCGATCACCGTCGAAGGCGGCGTCACGTGCGCGGACGCCTACAAGCTGATCCGCGACACGCTGAGCGGCAAGGAGCCCTCCGGTTGGAAGTCGGTGCTCGGAAAGTTCGAAGCTCCTGAAGGCCTGATCCCGAGCGAACTCAAGAAGGGCGCCAAGAAGGTCCGCTATGCGGTCCGCGGCGGCTGAGCACGGCCCCGTCTCCCGAGAAGAGCAGAAAGAACGGAAGGAGTAGGCATGAAGGTCAGACACACCTGGTTGCGGGGGGCGGTCCTCGCCGTCCTGATCGTGGCGATGGCGACGATAGGCGTCTCCTCGGCGGGGGCAAGGCCGAAGGGCGGCTTCACCCCCTACGTCGGCAACTACAGGGGCATCTTTAAGAACGAAGGCTCCTCCGTTACCGCGTACGGAGGGGTCCACAAGAAAGGCAATCAGTACTCGGTCTTCCTGGCGATCCCGGTGCCGGTTACCTGCACCAACGAAGGGGTCAGCGGCGGGGCCCTGCTGGAAGTGCAGGAAGAAGTCAAGGTCAAGGGCAGATCGTTCTCCTTCAAGGGAAAGACCCCCGGGACCGGCGACACCGTCAACAACCTCTACATCAACTTGTCCATGAAGGGGCACTTCACGAGTACGAAGTCCTTCACGGTCACCGTCAACGCCAGCACCTCGGTGGAACCCGAACAGCAGGCAACGACGGTCGCCTGCAGCGGCTCCCCGGTGACCGTCCAGATGAAGGCCGGGGCCTAGCGATGGAACGGCGTCCCGCGGTGGCGAGGATCGGGCCCTCCCTCGCGAGCGCCCGCGTCGTGGCGGCGCTCGCCGCCGCGCCGGCGGGGCGAGGCCGGCCGCGGCACAGAGGATAAAAGGAGTTCGAGGACGATGACGATGCGACGAGGAGGGTCCGCATGAGACAGCGGAGCATGCCGACGCGAGCCGCCGCGATCCTCGCCTGTGTGGCGGCGCTCGCGGCATTCGCCGTCGCCCCGGCGGCGGCGAAGCCGAAGACCGAGTTCCGGCCCGGTCTCTACGTCGGCAGGACCAGCCAGGGGGAACCGGTGAAGCTGCGGGTGAAGGCCTGCGGTAAGGGCCAGTGCCTCGCCTCGCCGAACGAAAACACCTTCTTCGACGTCTCGATGTCGTGCCCGTCGAGTGGCGAAACGAGCAAGGAACTGGTCTTCCTCTCGGGCGAGTCGATCAGCGCCGCCGGCAAGGTGAACGCCCCCGAGGACGGCTTCGCGAAGGTGACCGCCAAGTTCCAGGTCGATCACAACGGCAGCCTCACCGGCAAGATCAGCGCCGGCCGGACGCTCGAAAACGGAGCCAGATGCGCCAGTGGTCCGGTCTCCCTGACGGCGAAGATCGGTGGGACGACGAAGTGACGATCCGACCTCCGAAAGGACAGCAGATGCAAGGACCGGTTCTGGGTGGCAGAGGTCAGGCGGATCGAATGGTGAGACGCCGGGGATGGCGGCTGCTGCTCCTCGGCAGCCTGGTCGTCGCCGGCGTCGCCGTGTCGGCCGCGCCCGCGAGCGCCGCGCCCTCATTGACCCTGGAGCGCACCGTCCCGGTCAGCTCCTCGGCCGAGGACGGCATGGCCGTCGCGGCTGACGGGCTCGCCTATGTCGTCACCCAGAAGTCGGTGAACGGGCAGGAACTCTGGGGAGTCGAGATGGTCGATACCGTCACCGGCGGCGTCGCCGGCTCCTTCAACCTTCCCGCCGGCTCGGTCCCCTATGGGATCGCGACCGACGGCGGTGACATCTACCTCCCCGAGAGGCTCTCCGCCGCGGGCCTCCGGACCTCTCAGGGCGTCTATGTGTACGACGGCTCGGGCGATCTGCTGCGCAGCTGGAGCGACGCCTACAACGACCAGAACTCGTTCCTGGCCAACCCCGAGGGCATCGCGCTCGACGGCGACACGGTCCTCGTCACCGACGATTACGAGGCGGCGATGTCGAGGGTGGACCGCTTCAGCACCACCGGCACCGACGAGGGGTCCCTGGCGCTCCCCTCGACTCCCGAGGACCCCAACGCGTACGGGATCGCGGTCGACCGCGAACACGACATCTTCGTCGCCACCGGCGGCGGGTTCGGAGAAACGAACGCCATCGACAAGCTCGACACCTCAGGCGACCCGGTGAGCGGTTGGGGCGCGGGCGTCCCCTTCTATGCGTCCGAATGGGTCGCGACCGACTCATCCGGCGACGTCTTCGTCACCGACCCGCTCAAGGCCCACGTCGTCGAGATCAACCCCGACGGGACGCTACGGCAGACCTTCGATTCCAACCCGACCGACCCGCCGCACGGGATTGCGGTGGATGCCGAGAACGACGTCTACGTGTTGAACCAGGACGACATCCAGGTCTACTCCGAGTCGGGCGCAAGCGGTGGCTCGGGCGGAGGCGGAGGTGGCTCGACCGGCTCGGGCGGTTCCGCGGGTTCTGGCTCTGGCTCTGGCTCGGGGAGCGGGGGCAGCGGTTCCTCGGGTTCCGGATCCGGTGGCTCCCACGCGACCCTCGGCAAGATCGCCGTCTCCGGGACCACGGCCTCGGTGCCGGTCACATGCCCGGCCTCGGGGTCGAGCTGCGCGGTCACGGCGGAGATCACCGGGTCGGGCGCTGCCGATGGCAGGTCGCCCGACACGGCCTCCGTCGGCCGTCGTCTGCTCAAAGCCGTGGTCCTGGGACGTTCGAAGGAGACGGTCCGCCCCGGCCACTCCGCGAAGCTGAAGGTGAAGCTCGGGGCCGGCGGGCGACGCCTGCTCGCCGCTCGCCGCAGCCTGAAGGCCAAGCTCGGCGTGTTCCAGCGGATCGGCGGCAAGGAGACGGTCCTGCGGTCTGCCACGGTGCGCTTCAAGACGTGACCCCGGCCCGTGGCCCATGTCGGCGCCATCGACGCCGGACGGGGACAGGTACTGGAAGGGCCATGGCCGCGTCGCCTCCCAAGGAGTTACCCCCGGATCTCGATCTTGAGGTTTCTTTCGCGGGTTCGAGTCCCGTCGCTCCCGTTACGTCTCGACGGCTCTTTCAGCAGGTGTCGCGTGCACTGGGACAGAAACTCGGCAGCCTCAAGGAAAAGCCCGAGCAAATGGCTGCCTAGTCCGGGCCTGGTGCCGTTGGACGAGAAGATCGCGAATTCATCCCTGATTCGGGCAGCACGACTTCGGTGCTACCTTCAGGCCATGACCAAGACCGAGCTCCATCGCCTCGTCGACGCGCTTCCCGACGAATCCCTGCCCGCTGCGGCGATTCTGCTCCGGCGTGCCCAAGACCCGGTCGTCGCCAAGCTCGACGCCGCGCCCGTCGATGACGAGGAGCTGACCGGCGAGGACCGTCGGGCGATCCAGGAGTCGCGGGAGGAGCCGGGGATCGCCTGGTCCGAGGTCGAGGCGGAGCTGAACGCTGGCTGATCCCGGCGGGTGGCGGATCGAGGTCCGCCCGGCCGCCCTCAAGTCTCTTCGTCGGTTGGGCCGCAAGGATCGACAGAGGATCGCCGCCGCCATCGGCCGGCTCCCCGATGGTGACGTCAAGCGACTCCAAGGCCCCAAACCCCTCTGGCGCCTGCGAGTAGGGGAGTGGCGTGTGCTCTTCGACCAGCGCAAGGGTGACAAGGTGATCGACGTGCTTGCCGTGCGACCTCGCGGGCGCGCGTATCGGCGATAGGGCCCTGATGGCGAACCAGCTGGGCTTCACCCGTGAGGAACTGCTCACGGCTGACGATGTCGCCGAGATTCCCCGGGTTCGGCGCGCTAGCGCCCTCGATTACATGCGCCGCGGCGTCATCCATGCGCGCAAGATCGGGAGGCTCTGGTACTCGCCGAGGTCGCTCCTCGTCGAGCACCTGACCTCCCTGTTTGAGGATGATTGGGCCGCCCGGTCCTCCTCCTCGGAGAAGATCTCGCCGCGTCAGTGGGCCGCGGGCGCGAGTGCAGGTATTGCTCATCTGGACCTACCTCCTGTCGGCCGTAAGGGACCCGCTTTCCTATTGGCTGGCAGGACGCCGCCTTGCACCGGGGTTCCTCGTGCCGTGCAGTGTCTGAGCCCCAAGTCGGGCACGATGCTGCCGGTTCGAGATCGATCGAGAGTGCGGTTAGCTACCTCTGATTTCGCTTGATAGAGCGAAATGGCGTGTCTTTGTGGTTCCTGTCACGCCGGAGGTCGCGGGTTCGAGTCCCATCGCTCCCGCCTTTGTCACCTCATACTCCCGATCGCCTTTGGGGTAGGGCGCCGGCCCTCGTTGACCGGTACGTCCCCGTCTGTCAGGCTGGCCGCCGATGAGGGTCTGGGGGATGGGAGTCTTGGTCGTGATCGTGATTGCCTGCGCCGGGACGGCGCAGGCGGCGACGCGCTACGCGAAGCCGACCGGCGGAAAAGTCGGGAGCTGCTCCTCGGCAGCCACTGGCTGTTCATTGAAGTTCGCGGTGGAGGGAGCGAGCGCCGGGGACGAGGTCGTCGTCGAGCCGGGCACCTACGAACTGTCGACGACCGAAGACGTCGAAGCCAAAGCGGATGTCTCCGTCCACGGCGAGTTTGCTTCACCGATGCCCGTTGTGATCGAGCGGAGCCAACTCTCCAACTTTCGCGTGTCGGGACCCGGCGCCTCGCTTCAGTGGATCGAAGTCCGCAGCGAAGGTGCCCACGGCATCCCGATCATCTGCGCGAGCCTTGCATCGGTGGAACGGGTCCGCGCCGTCGCCAGTGGGGAAAGCTCGAAAGGAATCCTCATCAACGGACAATGCGAAGTCGTCGACAGCCTTGCCCTCGCTCGCGGGAAGAACGCCGAAGGGATCGAGATGCAGACATCGGGGACCTCGGTGGAACCGGAGATCCGCGAATCGACCGCGATCGGTGTCGGCACCGGCTCGATCGGACTCACCGTCAGGGTGCCTGCCGGAGATCCGGGTCATATCTACCTCGGCCTCGGCAACACGATCGCCGCCGGTGATTTCCTCGGCCTGTACGGGGAAGGGTCCTCCTCGAAGACCTTCGCCAGAAACGTCGACGTCAGCTCTCTCGTGCTCGAAGATTCGGCGACCCTCGAAGACCTCGGCGGCACTCTGACCGCATCGCCACACTTCGTCGCCCCGGCCGAAGACGACTACGCCGAGGCTGCCGACTCGCCGACCATCGACGCCGGTGCGAGCCTTCCCGGGTTCACCGCCCCGGCGCTCGATCTCGCCGGCAATCCCCGGGTGATCGGCGGATCGATGGACATCGGTGCCTACGAGTACGTGCCGCCGCCCGCCGGCGGGGACGGTTCGTCCGGGTCCTCTGGTCCGCCTGGGGCGAACGGCCCCTCCGGTTCGTCGGGGACCAACGGCCGGCCTCCCCCGCCGGTCACGCTCAGGGGCCTGACGCTCACCCCGGCCGCGTTTCATCTGGCACCGACGGGCAAGGTCAAGGCAAAGGCTCGCGGGCCCGTCGGGACGAAGATCACCTTCAGCCTCTCGTCCGCCTCCCGGGTGGTCTTCACCGTCGCCCGCAAGGCGCCCGGCCGTAAGTCGGGCAAGGGCTGCGTAAGGGCCACGCAAGCGAACACGACGAAACCGAAGTGCTCGCTTTACCGGACGGTGCCCGGCAGCTTCGGGTTTGCCGGGACGGCGGGCGCCGACACGGTGAGGTTCGCGGGCGTGCTGGGCGGCAAGGCGCTCGCGCCCGGTTCCTACCGTCTGACCGCGACCGCGGGGCCCTCCTCGGCGATCGCCCCCTTCACCGTTCTCGGCTGAGCGGGCGGGGGCCCGGTCGATCCGGCCGCTGAACTCGCGAGCCGGCCCTTGCTCGCGTGGCATCCCGCACCCCAAAGAAGACCCACCCGAAAGATTGGGGGTGGGGGATAGGGACCTCCCCGATGACAAGCGGCTCGGCGGCGCGGACGCTTGCGGCTCGACACAACGACCTGTGAGGAGCCGAGCGACTTCTCACGTCGCGAAAGGAGCCCAAGATGAAACAACGAGGAAGGACGCGCACCAGGCTGGTCGGCGGACGCAGGGCGGTGCTTCTCGCCCTCGGCTGCGTCGCCTGCCTGCTCGTCGCGGCGGCTCCGGCCGCCGCCGACTCGATCGTCTACGTCAGGGAAAGCAACGTCTGGCTTGCCGATCCCGATGGATCGGGGCAGTACCAGGTGACCACCGATGGAACCGCCGAGCACCCTTACCGCTCGCCGTCGCAGGCCGATGACGGCACCATCGCCGTCGGCTTCGGCAACGAGATCCTGCGGCTGAGGCAGAACGGGGCCGTGCTGAACCGGATCGACCCGCCGGCGATCCTCAACTCGGTAGGCGAGCCGGTCGACGGCCCGCCGGTCGACGTCGCGATCTCGCCGGACGGCACGCGGATCGCATACACGATGTCGAGCTATTCCTGCCCGATCGCGGCGGATTGCGGCGGGCGGACGGTCACCGCCTACACCGACGCCGATCACCTCACCGCCCCGCAGCAGAGTGGCACCACCTACCTCCGCGATCCCTCCTGGGCGACCAACTCGCGGACGCTGCAATTCGGCGGCTATACCCACCAGGTGAACGTCCACGACGTTGGGGCGGCGAGCGATGTCCATTGGTTCGACGACTACGACGTCGTCGGCCAGGCGGACGCAACCGACCTCGGCGACGGCGAGCTCGATCGCCAGGGCACGCGCTTGGCGCTGGTCCGCGGCTATGGACCCGCTGCCACCGTCGTCTGGTACGACGTCGACGGCAACGCCCTCGGCGGCCTGCCCGCCGCGCCGGCGATGCGTTGCGTGACCGGCGCCGACGAGGGCATCGACGGCCCGACCTGGTCACCGGACGGCGAATCGCTGGCGATGGCCGACCCGGAAGGCATCTGGGTCAAGCGCGACGCCGGGAACTGCGCCTCGCCCCCGCCGCGGCTGATCCTTCCCGGCGGCTCCTACCCCGACTGGGGCCCGGCGCCGGTGAACCCGGGCCCGCGCGAACCGCAGCGTGGCCTGCCGGCCTCGGGTCCCGTGCCGGCACCGGCATCTGCGCCGGCTCCCGCGCCGAGCGGCAGCTGCGCCTCCGGCTCGAAGGCGCGGCGCGCCAGGTGTCTGGCGGCGGCTCGACGGGCCGCGGCGCTCCGCAAGTGCAGGCGCAAGCACGGCAAGGCACACGCCCGCTGCGTCCGCGCCGCCAAGAAGGCACGCAAGTAGCCCGGAATGGTGCGTCGCCACCGCTCGACGACCCGTTCCTGTCTCGTTCCCCCATAGGAGGACTCTGATGCGACACCGGGCGGGCACCCCTGCCGACGGCTGCCCGCTCGTCTGCCCACCGCTCCACCAGGGAGCCGACGTTCAGAGAGGAGAGCCGACGTTCGCGATCGCCTCCCTCGGGGCGAGGGGCAAATCGCCGCCTGGGCCGTTGCGCCTCGCGCTGGATCTGGGAGACTGCGCTCGTCTCGTCCGCCACTTACTCAGGGAGCACCGTGAAGAGGATCAGGAAGCACCTGACCGTCGCCAATGTCGTCGCTTTCGCCGCCTTGTTCATCGCCCTCGGCGGGACCGGCTACGCCGCGTTCAAGCTGCCGAAGAACTCGGTCGGGTCCCGGCAGATCAAGGTGGGCGCGGTCACCGCGGCGAAAATCAAGCAGGGGGCGATCGGCAGGGCGCAGATCGACCTGGGGGCGCTCGGGACCGTTCCGACCTCCGCCAACGCCGATCACGCCACCGCCGCGGACAGCGCGACCAGGGCCACGGAAGCGTCGATCGCGGCGAAGGCGACGAGCGCCGAGAGACTCGGCGGCT
>DATJUK010000128.1:0-8997 GCA_035502495.1 Solirubrobacterales bacterium | reverse complement strand
CCTCCGTCAGGGGCCTCACGTCCCCCCGCGCCTCCCGCCCGCCTGGGGCGCCCCCCGTCTCCATGGCGCGCTCCTGTCCTCGCGGCGCCTTCCGCCCGGGCGCCGCGAGTCCCTACGGCGCCTCCCGTCCGCCTGGCTCCTCCCGTCCCCACGGCGCTCCCTTCCCCCACGGCGCCTCGGGGCCGGGTGCCTCCCGTCGCTCTGCGCCTCCTGCCCCCCGGCGCCACTCGTCCCTACGGCGCTCCCGTCCCTCTGCGCCTTCCGTCCGCCTGGCGCCTGCCCGGCGTCCCTCCGCCTCTCCCCACAGACCCCGCCCTCTCGGCGGCGGCCTCAGCCCGCCCGGGCCGCCGCCGGGAGGGCGGGTCCCTTGCCCGTCGGCCGCAAAGCGAACCGGCGCCGGCCTCAGACCAGCGTCTTCGGCGGCTGGCTGCCCCCAGACACCGCCACCGCCTTCTGCAGCAGCACCCCTTCGGGGTCGCTGAAGCAGAGGCGCACCAGGTGGCCGGGGGCGTCGCTCAGGGTCCAGTAGCTGCAGGTCGAGTGGCGGGGCTGGGGTGGGAAGAGGCTCGGGAGTTCGGAGCTTTCGAGCTGGTCTTCCTGCAGGCCGACGCTGCGCAGGCGGGTCAGGACCGCGGTCTCGCTTTCGCCCTTGTGGATCTCCTCGAACTGTTCGGAGGTCATTTCGGAGGAGAAGAGGTGGATCGGGGGGAGCGAGGAGACGGCCACCCGGCGTTCGACGCTGCCGAAGATGACGGCCAGTGCGACGCCCGCGACGAAGAGGCCGGCCACCGACCAGGCGATCATCGCCCGGCGCCGCTGCCGGCGCCGGTAGAGGTCACGGTCCACCGAGGGAGGATCGCAGACGGCCACGGCCCGCTTTCGCTAGCTTCCCTCACATGAGTGGAGACACGGATTTTCGACGCGAACTTGGCCAACAGCTGCGGGTCGACTCGATCCGCTCCTCCGACGCGGCGGGGTCTGGGCACCCGACCTCCTCGATGTCGGCGGCCGACCTCCTGGCGGTGCTGATCGACGGGCACCTGAAGCTCGACTTCGGCGAGCCCGCCGACCCGCGCAACGACCATCTGATCTTCTCCAAGGGCCACGCGTCGCCGCTCTACTATTCGGTGCTGAAAGCGGTGGGGGCGATCGAGGACGACGAGCTGCTCACCTTCCGCAAGCTCGGCTCGCGGCTCGAAGGCCACCCCACCCCGGTCCTGCCCTGGGTCGACGTCGCCACCGGCTCGCTCGGCCAGGGCCTGCCGATCGGCGTCGGCGTCGCCACGGCGGCGCGGATGGAGCGGATGCCCTCGCGCGTCTGGGTCCTCTGCGGCGACTCGGAGATGGCCGAGGGATCGATCTGGGAGGCGGTCGAGCACGCCGGCAAGCAGAGCCTCGGCAACCTGACCGCGCTGATCGACGTCAACCGGCTCGGCCAGACCGGCGAAACCATGCACGGCTGGGACCTCTCCTCCTACGGCGGCCGCGCCGAGGCGGCGGGCTGGAACACGCTGGAGATCGACGGCCACGACCTGCAGGAGATCGAGGACGCCTACACCAACGCCGAAGCCTCGGACCGGCCGACGATGATCATCGCCCGGACGAAGAAGGGCAAGGGTGCCAAGGAGGTCGAGGACCTGCCCGGCAAGCACGGCAAACCGCTGTCGGACCCGGCCACGGCGATCGAGGAACTGGGCGGCGAACGCGACCTCCGGGTCGAGGTGACGAAGCCGACCGGCGACGCCACCATCCACCGCTTCGAGACCCCCGGCGGCGAGATGCCGACCTGGGAGAAGGGCGAGGAAGTGGCGACCCGCAAGGCCTACGGCGAAGCCCTGGCGGCGCTCGGCGCGCGGCGCGACGACATCGTCGCCCTCGACGGCGAGGTCGGCAACTCGACCTACTCGGAAGACTTCAAGAACGCCTTCCCGGACCGCTTCGTCGAGGTCTACATCGCCGAGCAGCAGATGGTCGCCGCGGCGGTCGGCTTCCAGGTGCGGCGCCACTGGACCCCGTTCGCCTCGACCTTCGCGGCGTTCCTCAGCCGCGCCTACGACTTCGTCCGCATGGCGGCGATCAGCCGCGCCGACATCCGCCTCTGCGGCTCCCACGCCGGCGTCTCGATCGGCGAGGACGGGCCCTCGCAGATGGCGCTCGAGGACCTCGCCAGCCTGCGCGCGGTGCACGGCTCGACCGTCTTCTACCCGAGCGACGCGACCTCGACCGCGGCCCTGGTCGAGATCATGGCCGACACCGCCGGCATCTCCTACATGCGCACCACGCGCGGGGCGACGCCGGTGCTCTACGACGCCGGCGAGGAATTCCAGGCGGGCGGCTCGAAGACGGTGCTGGAGGGCGACGACGTGACCCTGGTCGGCGCCGGGATCACCCTGCACGAGGCGCTGGCGGCAGCCGAGCGGCTGGCCGGCGAGGGCATCTCGGCGCGGGTGATCGACCTCTACTCGGTGAAGCCGATCGACCACGAGTCGCTGGTCAAGGCGGCCCAGGAGACGGGCGCGATCGTCACCGTCGAGGACCACTGGAAAGAGGGCGGCATCGGCGAGGCGGTGCTCGCCGCGCTGGCCGAGCACGGCGCGAGCGCCGCCGTCCGCGTCCTCGCGGTCGAGGACATGCCCTCCTCGGCGACCCCGGCGGAGCTGCTGCGCGCCGCCGAGATCGACGCCGAGGCGATCTACGCGGCGGCCACCGAGATCGTGCGGACCAAGGTCGAGTCCTAGCGACCCGGGCGGTCCGGGACGCCCGGAGACCGCGCGGGGAGATACCCGGCGCGGGCGCGACCGGGGATCCGCGCGGGGAGACACCGCGCAGGCGCGGCCAGGGATCCGCGCGGGGAGACACCGCGCGGGCGCGACCGGGGATCCGCGCCGGGTCCCGATCGCTCAGGCGCCGTCGGCCTCGTCGCCGAGGACGAAGACGTCGACGGCGACGTCGGGGTCGGTGTGGATCGAGCTCAGGTGAGCCTCGACCCGCCGTCCCAGGACGGCTTCCATGCGCGCCTTGTAGATCGCGTCGGTGGCGGCGCGGTGGGCGGCGCGGGTCTCGCGCACCCGATCCTCCTGGCCCGCATCGATCAGCGTGCGCTCGACCGGCGTGAACACGTCGGTGAGGACGCAGACGACGAGGTTGTCGGAGAGGTGCGTCTTCGCCGCCCCGGGGCCGCGGCCGAAATGCTCGCGATGGAGGGCGACGGCGGCGTTCGAGATCTCGGTGAGCGCCGGGCGCGCCGCGCTCGGGCCGTCGACCGCGGGACCGTTCAACTCTCGATTTCCTTTGACGAGAACACCACGAGTCACCAAGCGTCTGCTTCCCGGCCGCGTCCGTTCGCGAAGCCGCGCACCTATGGGTTCCGGGCCAGGACAGGACCGGCGCCCAGGAAAAGTACTACGAGGAAAGACGTCACCGTCGCAAAGGCGTTTGAGTGGCGCCTGAGGTGGTATCGGACACCTTGATGAGCGACTCCGAGAGGTTCGATCCGAGACCGACCGCCGGCCTCGCGCCGCGCGCCGACACGCCCTTCCCCGGCCCGCCGCCCGCCCCCACGCCGGAGCCGAGCCCGCCCTCGATCCCGGAGCCGACGCCCGACCCGGTCCCGCCGGTCCCCGGACCCGATCCCGGGCCGCCGATCCCGCCCGAACCCGATCCCGTCCCGCCCGACGAACCGGGACGTGACCCGGTCCCGCCCGACGAACCTGGGCGCGATCCACTCCCGCCCGATGAACCGGGACATGACCCGGTCCCACCCGATGAACCGGGGCGCGATCCCGTCCCGCCCGAGCCGCCGAGCCCGGGGCCGGAGCCGGTCATCCACGCCTAGCGCGCCGCGCCGGGCAGCCGCCGCTCCCCCGCGCGCGCCGAAGTTCCGGGCCCGATCAGAATCAGGTGTCGATCTGGGCGCCTCCCGTTCGTCCAATCCGGGACCATCCCCACCAAGGAGGAACGATGAAGTACATGATGCTGATCCACCAGGGCGATTCGCCGACCCCGCTGACCCCGGAGAAGTGGGCCGCGCTCCCGGCGGAGGAACAGGCGCGGATCGGCGCCGACTACCAGGCGATCAACCAGACGCCGGGGGTCCAGCCCGGGGTCGGCCTGCAGCTGCCGGAGACGGCGACCACGGTGCGGGTAGCCGACGGCCAGACGCTGACCACCGACGGGCCGTTCGTGGAGACGAAGGAGGCGCTCGGCGGCTACTTCATCTTCGAGGCCGACGACCTCGACGCGGCGATCGAGCTGGCGGCGCGGGTGCCGGCGGCGCGGCTCGGCGGCGCGGTGGAGATCCGCCCCGTCCAAGAGTGGTAGACGGCCCGGCAGAGGCGTTCCGCCAGGAGTGGGGTCGCGTCCTCGCCGCCCTGATCGGCATCCTCGGCGACTTCGAGCTCGCCGAGGAGGCCGCCCAGGAGGCGTTCGCGACCGCCGCCGAGCGCTGGCCGCGCGAGGGCGTCCCGTCGAATCCGGCCAACTGGCTGGTGACGACGGGGCGCAACCGCGCGATCGACGCGCTGCGCCGGCGCCGCGTCCTGGCCGAGAAGACGCGCCTGCTGGCGGCGGAGGCCGAGGAGGCGACCGAGATGGACGTGGACCGGGCGATCCCCGACGAACGGCTGGAGCTGCTCTTCACCTGCTGCCACCCGGCGCTCGCGACCGAGGCCCAGGTGGCCCTGACCCTGCGCACCCTGGGCGGCCTCTCGACCGCGGAGATCGCCCGCGCCTTCCTCGTCCCCGAGCCGACCATGGCCCAGCGGCTGGTCCGGGCGAAGGCGAAGATCAAGGCCGCCGGGATCCCCTTCCGGGTCCCTCCCGACCACCTCCTCCCGGAGCGGATGGCGGCGGTGACGGCGACGATCTACCTGATCTTCAACGAGGGCTACGGCGGCCGCGGCGAGCTCGCGGGCGAGGCGATCCGGCTCGGCGGGGCGCTGACCGAGCTGATGCCCGACGAGCCCGAGGCCCACGGCCTGCTGGCCCTGATGCTGCTGCTGGAGGCGCGGCGGGCGGCGCGGACCTCACCGGCCGGGGAGATCGTCCTGCTCGCCGACCAGGACCGGCGGCTCTACGACGCCGCGGCGGTGGCGGCGGGACGGGTGGCGCTCGAGCGGGCGCTCGCCCTGCGCGGGCGCGGGCCCTACGTGGTGCAGGCGGCGATCGCCTCGCTGCACGCCGAGGAGCCGCGCGACTGGGAGCAGATCGCGGCGCTCTACGCCGAGCTCACCCGGCTCACGGACTCGCCGGTGGTCGAGCTGAACCGCGCCGTCGCCACCGCCGAGGCCTACGGCCCGGCGACCGGCCTGGCGCTGATCGAGCGGATCGACGGGCTCGACTCCTACCGCTACCTGCACTCGGCGCGGGGCGAGCTGCTCGCCCGGATCGGCCGCACCGAGGACGCCCGCGCCGCCTTCGAGCGGGCGCTCGACCTGATCGACGACGAAGCGGAGCATCGGCTGATCGCGCGTAAGCTGCGTGACCTCAGCCCATGAGCGCCGACCCGTTCCTACTACTGCAGATCTCCGACACCCACCTGGGGGCGGACTGGCACGGCGCCGATCCCGACGAGTGCCTGCTGCGCGCGGTGGAGGCGATCCTCGACCTGCCCCAGCGGGCCGACGCGCTGGTGATCAGCGGCGACCTGACCCAGAACGGAACCGCGGAGGAGTACGCGCGGCTGCGCGAGCTGGTCGCCCCGCTCGACCTCGAGCCGCACGTCCTCCCCGGCAACCACGACCTGCGGGGCGTCCTGCGCGAGGCCTTCGCGCTGCCGGGGACGGGCGCGGAGCACGTCTCCTACGCGGTCGACCTCGGGCCGCTGCGCCTGGTCTGCCTCGACTCGACGATCCCCGGCGCCGAAGGCGGGGCGCTCGACGAGGGGCGGGTCGAGTGGCTCGAGGCGACGCTCGCCGCGGAGCGCGAGCTGCCGACCGTGATCGCGATGCACCATCCGCCGCTCGCCACCGCGGTCCCGGCCTTCGACGAGATCGGGCTGGCGCCCGCCTCCCGCGCGGCGCTCGGCGAGGTGCTCGGGCGCCATCCGCAGGTGCTCCGGGTGATCGCCGGCCACGTGCACCGGCCGATCGTCGCCGAGCTCGCCGGGCGTCCCGTCGTCGCGGCGCCGAGCACCTACCTGCAGTCGGTGCTGAAGCTCGCCCCGGCGCCGATCGAGATGCGTCCGGACCCGCCCGGCTTCGCGCTCCACGTGCTGTTGGACGGGGTGCTCACCTCACACGTACAGGCCTTCCGCGGCTCCTAGCGCGGCCTCGGCGACGGGGCGATGCGCGCCGGCGCCGGCGCTCAGTAGCGGAGGATCGCGGCGGCGCCTTCGGCGGGGGCCAGCGCCTCCGCGGCGGCCCCGTGGACGACGGTGATCTTGGCGCTGACCGCGAGCGCGCCGCGCACCAGCGACTCGGCCTCGGCACCGAGCCCGGCGTCCAGCACCAGCCGTTCGACCCGCCCTTCGGCCACCGCCTCGCCGACGTCCTGCAGCCCGGTCGCCCCGCGGCTGCCGCCGCGCGCCTCTTCCAGCGCCGCCGTCACCAGGCGCGCCTCGCGCTCGGCGTCGGCGTTCTCGACCGCCGCGGCGACGGTCTCGCGCAGCTGCCCGGTCGGGGTCGAGATCAGGTCCGCCTCGCCCGCCGCGGTCAGCTTCACCCGCGGCGCGGCGAGGCCCGCCTCGAAGCTCTCCAGGTCGACCGTCGGACCGAAGGCCAGCGCCCGCCCGATCCCCCGCTCTTCCAGCGCCCGGCCGACCAGCGCCCCGGCCTCGCCGAGGAACTTGTGGCGGTTGTGGTCGAGCCGCTCGCCGTATTCGTCCTTGCCCGAGGGGCCGCCGCGGCCGCCGGAGGGATCGCCGCCGCCGCTGCGCACCTTGCGCTCGCGCCAGTCGAGGCTGGTGACCTCCAGTTCCCAGTGCTCGATCTCGCTCAGTTCGCCTTCGGCGTAGAGCAGCAGCCGCACCTGCTCGAGCGAGACGATCGCGATCCCGCGCCCCTCGCCGCGGCAGGCGAGGTCGACCAGCGGCGCCAGCGCGGGGGTCTCGCCGAGCTCGACGCAGGCGCTCGCCTGCGGCGCGGCGCCGGTGCCCCACCAGTGCTCGGCGCCGTTCTTCTCGGCCACCTCGACGAACCCGGCGGCGCCGCGCGGGGGCGGCCGGTGGTCGCCGTCTTCGAAGCGCTCGGTGATCCGCCTGGCGACCGCGCGCAGGGCGACGCGGCGCTCGTGCTCGGCGTCCTTGGCCGCCTCCAGCAGCCGGTCGAGGCCGTTGCGCAGCTCGGTGCGCCAGGCGCCGCCGCGGTCGGCGGGGTCGAAGGCGAGGTAGACGGAGACGACTCCCAGCTCCGGCTCCCAGTCGCTGAGTCGACGGGCATCCTCGAAAGTCGGGTGGGCCATCGGCGCTCCTCCTCGTCGGTGGTGGTCGGGGTCGTCTACCCCGGCACGATCGGACGGAACCTATCGGGCGGCCGGGCGGCCGCCCGGGCCCGCGCCGCGCCGACCCCGCGGGCCGCTCCTCCTAGGCGTCGCGGGCGAGGCGGAAGCCCATGTTGCCGGTCGAGCTGTCCGGCGTGTTGAAGCTGCGCGCCGCCACCCGGTAGCGGTTGCAGTAGGAGGCGTGGCAGAGGTAGGAGCCGCCGCGGATCGTCCGCGTCTGGCGGTCGAAGCGGTCCGCGCACCATTCCCAGACGTTGCCCGAGGTGTTCATCAGGCCGTGGCCGTTGGGCTCGAATTCGTCGACCGGGCAGGTGCCGAACCAGCCGTCGTCGACGGTGTTGTGGCCGGGGAAGGTCCCCTGCCAGACGTTCATCGCGTGGGCGCCGCCCGGTTCCAGCTCGTCGCCCCAGGGGAAGCGCTTCTGCTCGAGCCCGCCGCGGGCCGCCATCTCCCACTCGGCCTCGTGCGGGAGGCGGCCGCCGGCCCAGGCGCAGAACGCTTTCGCGTCGTTCCAGGAGACGTGGACGACCGGGTGGTCGAGGCGGCCGTCGAGGTCGGAGTGCGGGCCCTCGGGGTGGCGCCAGTCGGCGCCGAAGACCTGCCGCCACCAGGGCGCGGCGGCGATCCCCCGGGTCGGTTCGAAGTCGTCCGGGAGGAGGCCGGCGAAGACGAAGGTCCAGCCCGCCTGCTCGGCCTCGGTGCGGTGGCCGGTGGCCTCGACGAACTCGGCGAAGCGCCGGTTGGTGACGGCGAGCTTGTCGATCCAGAAGGGCGGCAGGTCGACCTCGCGGATCGGGCCCTCGCGGTCCTGGGGGAAGCCGTCGGCGTCCTCGGTCCCCATCAGGAAGCTGCCGCCGAGCCGGACCATGCCCTCGGTGGAGGCGCCGTTCGCGGCGCTCGGCGGCGCGCCGGGGGGCGCCGCCGGGGGTCCGGCGGATGCCTCCGCATCCCCGCTCGGCGCCCGGCCGGGCGCGCAGCAGGCGCGGTCGTGCTTATCCGGATCGTGACTGCCGTCGCCGTGCATCTCGGTAGAAGTCTGCCCGACCCGTGCCGCCGGCCGGTTTGCCGCCGCTCCAGGTGGCATGGTCAAGCCGTTTCCGCAGTCCCCGGACCCGCAGACAAAGGAGATAGACGTGGAAGTGAGAGGCGAAGCGCGCGCGATGTTCGCCGCGATCCTGTTGCTCATCGCCGGAGTGCTCAACGTGATCTACGGCATCGCCGCGATCAGCAACGGCGACTTCTTCAACCACCAGACCGCGTACGTCGTCTTCGGCCTCGGGTTCTGGGGCTGGGTGACGCTGATCATCGGCCTCGTGCAGCTGACCGGCGGCTGGTCGCTCTTCAGCGGCGGGGTCTACGGGCGGACGATCGGCATCATCGGCGCCTCGATCGGGGCGGTCGAGTCGCTGCTCTCGATCGGCGGCAGCTACCCGTTCTGGTCGCTGGGCATCTTCGCCCTCTGCCTGATCGTCCTCCACGGGCTGATCGTCTACGGCGAGCCGATCCAGCGCTGATCCCCTCCGCCGCGGTCGACCTGAGGTCGGGTATCCGGACCTCAGG
>DATJUK010000127.1:0-2924 GCA_035502495.1 Solirubrobacterales bacterium | reverse complement strand
AGCGCCGCGCTCGGCACCCCCGCCGCGCCGGCGGCCAGGGTCAGGGCGACGGTCGCGGCAGCGACGGTCGCCCAGCCCCGCATGCCGCTCCTAGAGCGGGATGTTGCCGTGCTTGCGCTTCGGGCCGGCTTCGCGCTTGGTCTGCAGCGTGTGCAGCGCCGTGATCAGCTTCGGGCGCGTCTCGTGCGGGACGATCACGTCGTCGATGTAGCCGCGCTCCGCCGCCGTGTAGGGGTTGGCGAAGCGCGCCTTGTAGTCCTCCATCAGCTTCGCGCGGCGCTCGTCCGGCGTCGGGCTGCCGGCGATGTCCCGACGGTAGATGATGTTGACGGCGCCCTCGGGGCCCATCACCGCGACCTCCGCCGTCGGCCAGGCGAAGTTGAAGTCGGCGAGCATGTGCTTGGAGGCCATGACGTCGTAGGCGCCGCCGTACGCCTTGCGCGTGATCACGGTGAGCTTGGGCACCGTCGCCTCGGTGAAGGCGTAGAGCAGCTTGGCGCCGTGGCGGATGATGCCGCCCCACTCCTGGCTCGTGCCGGGCAGGAAGCCGGGCACGTCGGTGAAGGTCAGGATCGGCACGTTGTAGCAGTCGCAGGTGCGGACGAAGCGGGCCGCCTTCTCGGAGGCCTCGATGTCGAGCACGCCGGCGAGGAAGGCGGGCTGGTTGCCGACGATCCCGACCGGATAGCCGTCGAGACGGGAGAAGCCGCAGATGATGTTCTTGGCGAAGTGCTCGTGGACCTCGAAGAACTCCTCGTCGTCGACGATCCGCTTGATCACCTCGCGCATGTCGTACGGTTTCGACGGATCGTCGGGGACGACGGTGTCGAGCTCGGGGTCTTCGCGCTCCGGATCGTCGGTCGGCTCGAAGCGGGGCGGCAGCTCGAGGTTGTTCGAGGGCAGGAAGCTCATCAGGTAGCGCGCGTCTTCGAGGCAGGCCTCCTCGTTCTCGGAGGCGAAATGCGCGACGCCCGATTTCGAGTTGTGGCTCATCGCCCCGCCGAGCGCCTCGAACTCGACTTCCTCCCCGGTCACCGTTTTGATCACTTCGGGGCCGGTGATGAACATGTGGCTGGTCTCTTTGACCATGAAGATGAAGTCGGTCATCGCCGGCGAGTAGACGGCGCCGCCGGCGCAGGGCCCCATGATCAGGCTGATCTGCGGGATCACGCCAGAGCATTTGACGTTGCGGGCGAAGACGTCGCCGTAGGCGCCGAGCGAGACGACGCCCTCCTGGATCCGCGCGCCGCCGGAGTCGTTGATGCCGATCACCGGTGCCCCGACCTCGGCGGCCAGGTCCATGACCTTGCACATCTTCTCCGCCATCACCTCGCCGAGACTGCCGCCGAAGACGGTGAAGTCCTGGGAGAAGACGAAGACGGTGCGCCCGTCGATCGTCCCGTGACCGGTGACCACCGCATCGCCCCAGGGCCGTTTTTTCTGCATCTCGAAGTCGTAGGTGCGGTGGCGCACGAAGGTGTCGAGCTCCTGGAAGGAGCCCGGGTCGAGCAGCAGGTCGATCCGCTCGCGCGCCGTCAGCTTGCCGCGGGCGTGCTGCTTCTCGACGGCTTCCTCGGAAGCCGAGTGGATCGCCGCCTCGCGCAGTTCGCGCAGGTAGGCGAGCTTCTCCTCGTGGGTGATCGGGTTTTTCTCGCGCATGTAGATCAGCCGCGTCCGGGGGTGGCCGAAAGGCGGCGCGGCGATTCTATGTGGACGGGAAAACAAAAGGCCCGCCGAGGCGGGCCCTTTGTGTCGCTTTGGTGGAAGTTCTACCCAGAAGAGGTCAAAAAGATGCCCTCTGGAGCCCGCTCAGGTGAAGGGGCGGCGCTGCGGTTCGGCGAGCCGGTCGAGGACCGCCTCGAGGTCCGTCTGCAGGAGGCCGCTGCCGTCGACGGCGCGCAGTTCCACCCGCGTGCCGAAGCCCTTCTCGGCCATCGTCACCTCGACGCCTTCGACCTCGGCGATCAGCTCCGCGAGCTCGGGCTCGGACTTCATCAGCGTTCGCGCCGCTTCGATCATGTCGCCCGTTTCTGCCGTCGCGCCCGGGTTCCTCCCGCTCCGCGAATCTGGGAAGGAACCTTCAGCGAGGACGCTCCACGCGGGTGGAGGACGCCCGCCGCCGGCGCCGGCGGCGGGCGTGCGGCGGACGCGGCGCGGACCGAGACGCCGGCGCTCGGGGTCGAGAAGCTGCACCGCGGTCAGCGGAAGGCGATCGAGCAGATCCACCGCGCCCGGTCAGGTCGCGCGGCCGGCGCCCGCGCTAGAAGAAGGCGCCGCCCTTGTATTCGCCGAAGACGTCGCGCATCGCGCCGCAGACCTCGCCGATCGAGGCGTCGGCGGCGAGGGCGGCGCGGATCGGGTGCAGCAGGTTGCCCTCGCCGCGGGCGACGTCGCGGAGGGCCTCCAGCTTCGCCTCGACCGCGGCCTGGTCGCGGCGCTCCTTGAACGCCTTGAGACGCGCCAGCTGACGCTGCTCGGACTCCGGATCGACCTTGAGGATGTCGACGTCGTCGACCTGGTCGGTGACGAATTTGTTCACCCCGACGATGATGTCCTGGCCGGAGCGGTAGCGCTCGTGGTAGCTGTGCGCGGACTCCTCGATCTCGCGCTGCATGAACTCCAGCGCCTCGACCGAGCCGCCCAGCTCTTCGACCTTGTCCATCAGCTCCCAGGAGCGGGCCTCGATCTCGTCGGTCAGCGACTCGATGAAGTAGGAGCCGGCGAAGGGATCGACGGTGTCGGCGACGCCCGACTCGTAGGCCAGCACCTGCTGCGTGCGCAGGGCGATCCGGGCGGAGCGCTCGGTCGGCAGCGCCAGCGCCTCGTCGAAGCCGTTGGTGTGCAGCGACTGGGTGCCGCCGGCGACGGCGGCGAAGCCCTGCAGCGCCACCCGCACGATGTTGACCTCGGGCTGCTGCGCCTGC
>DATJUK010000126.1:0-10722 GCA_035502495.1 Solirubrobacterales bacterium | reverse complement strand
ATGCGGTCATAAGTGCGAACGCAGGGGGTGGGCGCGTGGGACCGTCCACACGCCACCTCGGGCGCTGGGAAAGTGGGAAAAAAGTGGGAGGGGGGAAGGTGGTGTCGGTTGGAGACGTCAAGTGAATGCTTTCCGGCAATCCTTGGACCTTTCCCGCGCTTGCGCTTCCGGCGCTGCTTGCCACTGTCGCTGCCGGGGCTTTGCTCGAGCCGCCGCTCGGCACCGCCTTGGCGGTCGCGGTGGCCTTCGCCTCGACGGTCGAGGCGAGCCTGCGCCGGGACCGCCGGCGCGTCCTCACGCTCGCCTTCGTCGGCGCGCTCGGGCTCGGGCTCCTGCTCGGCGACGGTGGCCTGCCGCTCGCGCAGTGGTCGATCTATGCCGTCGCGCTGATCGTCGTCGGCGAGCAGGTCGGCACCCGCGCCGGGCAGCTGCGCCGGGAAGCGCTCACCGATCCGCTCACCGGCCTGCTCAATCGCGCCGGCCTGCATGAGGCCGCGACGCGGGCGGCGGCTGACTGCCGCAGGCGGGGGCGGAGGCTGACCGTCGTGCACCTCGATCTCGACGACTTCAAGCGGGTCAACGACAACTTCGGGCACGCGACCGGCGATCGGCTGCTGCGCGGGTGCGCCGCGGGCTGGTCCTCGCTGCTCGGCGCCGAGGACGTTCTGGCCCGGGTCGGCGGCGACGAGTTCCTGCTCCTCCTGCCCGGCAGCGACCGCGCCGAGGCGGAGCGGCTGGTCGAGCGCCTGCGCTTCCGCTCGCCGATCGGCTGGAGCCACGGCTGCGCCGAGCTGACCGCCGCCGACGACTTCGAGAGCTGCCTGCTGCGCGCCGACGCCGCCCTCTACGCGGCCAAGGACCGTCGCGATCCACAGCGGCTCGGCGCCGACCACCGCGGTCGGCGCCACCTCACCCAACTTGAAGAGCGATTCCCGCTCGCCCGCCGCGTCCACGCCTGACGAAAGGAAACGAAGTGACCGCAACGCCCTCGAGGTTCGTCCTCCGCCCGCTCCTCCTCGCCACCCTCGCCCTGCTCGCGGTGTCGGCGACGACGCTGTGGATCGGGGTGACGGGCGCGCGGGCCGCGGCATCGGCGCAGATCACGTTCCAGCGGACCAACTCGGCACCGCAGAAATCCGGCGCTCCGACGCGGTACACGATCAGCTTCCAGTGCTCGGCCGTCGACGGCGGCGGGGAAACGTGCGGCGCCGAACCGACGATCCGGATCCCGATCGAACTCACCTCCTCGCTCGCCGAAACCCCGCCGCTCGCGTCCTGGGCCTACAAGGCGGACAGCGGCATCGCCGGGCTGATCAAGGCCGAACGGTTCGAAAACGGCGAATACGTGATCGAACTGGACCCCGACAAACTCAAGCCCGGCGATTCGGACACCATCCAGTTCGAAGTCACGCCGCCCAACGGCACCACGCCGGACGGAACCTCGTGGCGGTTGAAGCCGAGCTTCGAAACCGAAGCGATCGCGCCGGTCGCGGTCACCCAGCCCGAAGTCGAAGCGGCGGAAGGGAAAGCGTCGGCGGAAGCCAAACCGGTGGTCTCGAAGACCACCCTCGACGGTGGCGCGGTCTACGTCCGCGGTCATCAGGTGACCTTCAACATCACCGCCAACTGCTCGACCAGCGGCAGCACCGGCAAACTCTTCATGACCGAAGGCGCCTTGGTCGACCAACTGCCCGCCGGACTCGAATTCGTCAAAGCGACCCCCGAACCTGACGTCAAGCCGGCGGTCGGCTCGAGCGGCGAAATCAGGTGGAATTACCCGGACTCGGAATCGATGCCGGAAGGGTGTGCCGAAGGCAGCAAAGGGCCACGAAACTACACCGTGGTCGCCAACGTCCCGGCCGCCGGGACGAACCAGGAAAAAGTGATCAACAGCGCTACCTTCACCGGCACGCCGATCGACCAGGCGCCGAAATCGACCACGGCGCCGCGGGAGCTCACGCTGATCGACGAAGCTCCGGGGAGCGGGGTCGAAGGGTTCCTCGCGAAGAGCTCGCTGGCGCCGATCTGCGTCGCGGGAGCCGACTCGCTGCCGGGTCGCACCAACTGCTTCGCGGGCACCTACCCCGGCAACTGGATCAAGCCGATCAGCGCCACGCCCGGCACCAACCCGGGCGCGTCCGAGGGCTCCTACACGGTGAACGTCAACTACGCCTCCTCGCGCGGCTACGAAACCGACCTGGTCGATCCGGTGCCCTGCCTGGACAACGAGACGGCGGCCGGGGAATACACCTCCGAAGCGGTGGTCGGCGCGGTGGAACCGGCCTCGGTCCCGGTCTGCGCCCACCCGGCCTTCAATCCGACCGCGCTCCTCGTCAGCGCCCCGAGCCTCGCCGATGCGCTGGCCGGCGGCTGGCTGCCGAAGGCGATCCTCACCGACGGCAGCACGATCTCGCTGCCGCGGATCGGCGGCAGCGGCTACTTCGAAATCCCCGCCGCCGATCGCGGCAAGGTCGCGGCGATCGAGCTGCCGCGCGATCCCTACCTGACCGACAACCACATGTCGATGACCGTCTTCGGCTACTCCGACGGCAGCTTGCAGGGCGGCGACAACATGCACGACGTCGCCTACGCGAGCGCCTACCGGACCGGCGAAGCCGATCCGGCCGGCACCGCGGAAGAGGACGCCAAGATCTACATCGAGCCGACCACCGTCCAGCTCGGGATCAAGAAGTCCTTCGGCGGGCTCTCGACCGTCGCGGGCGGCAAAGCGCAGCGGACGACGATGACCCTGGTCGGCTCGCTCGCGGTCCCGGAGGGCAAGGTGCTGCCCGGGGAGGTGATCCTCACCGACCTGCTGCCCGAAGGGATGACCTGGTCCAATCCGGTCACCACCGCGACGTTCACCGTGGTGCACGGGCTCAACGTCTCGAAAGCGGTCACCGCGACGATCGAGCGGGTGGCGAACTACGAAGAAATGAACCGTGAACTGGTGAGGGTGATCCTGCCCGCCGCCGCCTTCGAAGAAGGTGGGGAACAGGGAGGCTTCTTCACGATCAAGTCGCCGTCCAACTTCTTCGTCATGGACGTGCCGAACGAAACCAGCACCTTCCCCAACGCGGCGCAGATCTTCGTCAAGGGGATCGGGCGGGAAACGCCCGACGTGTGTGGTGCGGGTGAAGGAACCGCGCCCGCCAAGTTCGAGTCGAAGGACGAACTCAAGCTGATCGGCGAAGAAGAAATCAACTACTGCCAGGCCGAAGCCACGCTGGCGGTGCAGGCCACCGGCGGCGCCAACTTCTCCCTGCGCAAGTTCGTCCAGGGCGAACTCGACCCGCAGCGCAAGGGAGCGGGTGGCATCGGTACCACGACCCGCGCCGGCACCGGCGTCTTCAGCCTGGTCTGGGCCAACAACGGCAGCACGCCGCTGAAGGAACCGGTGATCTACGACATCCTGCCGTACGTCGGTGACACCGGCGTCGACGAAGGCCAGTCGGGCAACCCGCGTGACAGTGAATTCGCCACTGAATTCGTCAGGGTGAAGACCCCGCTGCCCGCCGGCGTCGCGGTCGAATACTCCGAATCGACCGACCCGTGCCGCCACGAGGTGGATGCCTCGGCCGACGCCGGCTGCGTCGACGACTGGAGCGCGACCGTGCCGAGCGATCCGGCGAAGGTGAAGGCGCTGAAGTTCACCTCGACGGAAACCTACGCCGCGGGGGCGGAACCGTTCACGCTCGAAGTCGAAGTCAGGCTGCCCTACGGCGACGTCAACGACATCGCCTGGAACAGTGCCGCCACCAACGCGAAGACGACCCAGGGCAGCTGGCTGCTGGCCGCCGAACCGCCGAAGGTAGGCATCACCGCGCCGGCGGCGAAGGTGACGCCGACGATCTCGACCTCGGTCTCGGCGGCCTCGAGCCTGCCGGGGAAGCCGGTCAGCGACCAGATCAAGGTCGAAGGGACCGAAGAACTCAACGGCACGGTGAAGTGGAAGCTGGTCGGGCCGGTGACCCCGGGCGCCGGCGACAGCTGCACCGCCGCCGACTGGAGCGGCGCACCGACCGTCGACCAGGGTCAGTTCGCGCTCGCCGCGGGTGCCGACACCACCACCGAGAGCACGCCTGCCGCCGAACCGAACGCGCACGGCTGCTACGGCTACGAAGTGACGGTCGAAGGCTCCGGCTTCAACACCGTGAACAGCCCCGCCGGCACCGCCGGCGAGGTGGTGCTCGTCCATCCGGCCGGTCCGACGCTGAGCACGCGGGTCTCGGCCTCCTCGCTGCTGCCCGGCAGCAGCGCCGGCGACGCGATCACGATCGCGGGCACCGGCGGCTACGAAGGCACCGCGGCCTGGCGGCTTGCCGGGCCGGTGTCACCGGTCGGCGGCAGCTGCGCGGCGGTCGACTGGAGCGGGGCGGAGACCGTCGCCGAAGGTGAAATCGAAGTCGACGCCGACGGGACCGTGTCCACGGCGGCGACCACGCTCACCGAGTACGGCTGCTACGGCTACGAGGTGACGCTGGAAGGCGAACACCTCACCACGGTGACCAGCCCGCTCGGCAGCGCGGGCGAGACGCTCCTCGTCCACCCGGCGACGCCGACGGTGACGACGGCGGCGACGCCGAGCTCGGGCGCCCCCGGGGCGCAGGCGTCGGACCTGGTCACGGTGAGCGGCACCGGCTCGTTCGCCGGCACCGTCCACTGGAAGCTGGTCGGCCCGGTCGCGACGTCGGGCGGCGGCTGCGAGGGCGTCGACTGGACCGGCGGCGCGGTGGTCGCCGAGGGTGAGTTCGCGGTCGCCGGCGACGGCGCCACGTCGACGCCGAGCACCAAGCTCGACGCGGTCGGTTGCTACGGCTACGAGGTGACGCTGGAAGGCGACCACCTCGTCACCGCCACCAGCCCGCTCGGCAGCGCCGGCGAGACGGTGCTGATCAAGGCCCCGCCCGTGCCGCCGGCACCGCCCGCCCCGCCCGCGTCGGGCGCGCCCGACCTGAGGATCGTCAAGCGGGTCGCCGAGGCCAAGGTCGAGGTCGGCAAGCCGCTCCACTACACGATCGAGGTGGAGAACAAGGGCAGCGCGCCGGCCACCGCCACGGTCGTCACCGACACGCCGGGCTCGCCGCTCGCCTTCGTCTCGGCGGAATCGAGCCAGGGCAGCTGCGGGCACGCGTTCCCGCTCACCTGCAAGGTGGGGACGGTGGCGGCCGGCGCCAAGGTGACGATCAAGGTCGTCGCCAAGCCGTTGGCCGGCGGCAAGGTTCTCAACGGCGCCACGGTCAAGTCGCCCGACGAGTCCGGCAAGAAGGGGGTGAAGGCGACGGCCGCCTCGCGGGCGCTGATCCCGCTGAAGCTGAGCAAGACGGTGCGCGAGAAGGCGGTCGCGGCCGGCGCCCGGGTCCACTACGCGATCACGGTCGGCAACCCGACCGCGGCCACCGCCCACGCGGTGCGGGTCTGCGATCGCCTGCCCGCGGGCCTGGTCTACGTCTCGTCGAGCCCGGCGGCGAAGGTCAGCGACGGCAGCTACTGCTGGCAGCTTGCGACGCTGAAGGGTCACGCGACGAAGAGGATCGCCGTCGTCGCGCGGGCGCTCGCGGGCGCCGGTGGCCGGCTCGTCAACACCGCGGTCCTGAGCGCCGCCGACGCGGTCCACCGCAAGGCGACCGCGGCGGTGCGGGTCGAGGCGCGGCCCGCGCGCGAAGGCGGGGTGACCGGCTGAGCCGGCGGAACTGGAGGGCGGCGGCGGCAGGGGTGCTGACGGCCGCCGCCCTCCTGTCGCCGGGCGCGGCGGTGGCGACGGCGGGGGGACCAAGGGCCGCGTCCCTGCCGCCGGGCGCGCAGGCGGCGGCGGGAGCTCTCGCGGCTGTCGTCTTCCTGCCGGCGACCGCGCAGGCCGCGGAGACCCCGGCGGTCGAATCGCCCGGGACGATCGCGGTCGAATCGCCCGGGACGATCGCGGCGCCGAGCCGGGCCGCCGGCTCGGAGACCGCCTTGATCGCGGCTCCCACCGCGGTCCGCTCGCGGCCGGGCGGCGGCCGCGTCGTCACCCACCTGAGCGGTGAAACCGCCTGGTCCCACCAGGCGCAGATCCTCCTCGTCCTCGGCTCGGCCGACGTCGGCGGCAGGCTCTGGCTGCGGGTGCTGCTGCCGCTGCGCCCGGTCGGGCGGGCGGGCTGGGTCCCGGCCAACCGGGTCCGCCTGCGGCACGACGACGTCTGGGTCGAACTGCATAAGGGCAGGCGGCAGCTCCTCGCCTACCGCGGCGGTCGGCCGGCGCGGCGCTATCCGGTGGTGATCGGCCGGGCGGCGACGCCGACCCCGGCGGGCCTGGCGGCGATCTACGAACGCAACCGGCAACCGGATCCGACCGGCTTCCTCGGCCCCTGGGCCCTGCCGCTGACGGCGCTCTCGCCGGTCCTGCGCAGCTTCGGCGGCGGGCCGGGGCGGATCGCGATCCACGGCCGCGACGGCGCCAGCCTCGCCGATCCGCTCGGCAGCGCCGCCTCGCACGGCTGCATCCGGATCCCCGACGCCGGGATCCGCTGGCTGGCGGCCCACGCGCCGCCCGGCACGCCGGTGCTGATCACCGACTGAGCGCCGCCCGACCGCGCGATCACTCGCCGGCCCCCCGAGCGCGGGCTCAGCATTGGTTCGCCGAACGAACCACCTTGCTACGGTGACCGGAGATGGTTCGACGGTCGAACGAAACCGAGGTGCGGGCGATCCGGGCGCTGGCCCGGGTGGCGCGGCTGCTCGAACGGTCCTCGGGCGATCTGAACCTCGCCCACTACCGGGTGCTCTCGGCGATCGCGGAAGGGTCCGAGCGGGCCTCGCGGGTGGCCGACCGCCTGGCGCTCGGCAAGCCGACGGTCAGCGCCGCGGTCGAGTCGCTGACCAGGCGCGGGCTGCTGCGGCGCGAGGGCGCCGCCGACGACCGCCGCGCCGCGACCCTGTCCCTGACCCCGGCCGGGAAGGCCGTGCTCGCCGCCGTCGACCGGGAGATGCTCGGCTACCTCGACGAGCTCCTCGGCCGCACCCCCGACCCCGCCCGCGTGCTCGAGTCCCTCGGCCAGCTCGGCCAAGCCCTCGACGACCTCGCCGCCGAACGCTCCGCCCGCCGCCCCGTCAAGGGCCCCGCCGGTCGCGCGAAGGGCTCCGGCCCCCGCAAGGCGGACCGCGCCGCCAAGGCCTCCGGCCCCCGCAAGGCCGACCGCGCCGCCAGGGCCTCCCGTCCCGGCAAGGCCGACCGCACTGCCAAGGCCTCCGGCCCCGCCAAGGGCTCCGGCCGAGGCGTCGATTGAGCCCGGCCTCCGAAGGGGCCGGCGCGGTCGAGGGGTGGCTGCGGCGGCTGCTGGGCTACGTCCTCCGCCATCGCCGCGACGTCTCGGTCGCCTTCGCCGCCGCCGTCCTCGGCGCCGCCTGCCAGGCGGGCGCGCCGCTGCTGGAGCGCCAGATCGTCGACGGGGTGATCGTCGAACGCAGCGAATCGCTGCTTCCCTGGCTGCTCGCCCTCCTCGCCGTCGCCGCGGGCGCCTTCCTCGCCGCCCACCTGCGCCGCTACCGCGGCGGCAAGGTCGCGCTCGAGGTCCAGTACGACCTCCGCAACGAGATGCAGGCGCACCTCCAGCGGATGGACTTCGCCGCGCTCGACCGGATGCCGACCGGCCAGCTCGTCGCCCGCGCGAGCAGCGACACCACCCTCGTCCAGGGTCTCCTGATGTTCATCCCGCTGATGAGCGGCAACGTCCTCCTGATGGTGATGTCGCTCGGCGTGATGCTCTGGCTCTCGCCGCCGCTCGCCCTGGTCAGCCTGGTCGTCGCCCCGGCGCTGCTCGCGGTCAGCTACCGGATGCGGACGCGGATCTTCCCCGCCACCTGGGACGCCCAGCAGCGCGAAGGCGAGGTGATCCAGATCGTCGACGAGGCGGTCAACGGCGTCCGCGTGGTGAAGGCGTTCGGCCAGGAGCGCCGCGAGCTGGAGCGGGTCGCCGCCGCCTCCGCGGACCTCTACGGCTCGCAGATGCGCGCCGTCCGCCTCACCTCCCGCTTCCAGCCGCTCCTGCAGGCGATCCCGGCGCTCGGCCAGGTGGCGATCCTCGCCTTCGGCGGCTGGCTGGCGCTGCGCGGCGAGATCAGCCTCGGCACCTTCCTCGCCTTCACCACCTACATCGGCCAGCTGGTCGCGCCGACCCGCCAGTTCGCCGGGCTGCTCGCGATCGGCCAGCAGGCGCGCGCCGGGGTCGAGCGGATCTTCCAGCTGCTCGACCTCGCCCCGGCGATCGCCGACGCCGCCGACGCGGTCGAGCTCCCCACGCTGCGCGGCGAGGTCGATTTCGACGCGGTCGAGTTCGGCTACGACGAGCGCCGCCGCATCCTCGCCGGCTTCGACCTCCACGTGAAGGCGGGGGAACGGGTGGCGATCGTCGGGCCCAGCGGCAGCGGCAAGACCACTGCGACGATGCTGGTCTCGCGCTTCTACGAGCCCGATCGCGGCGCCGTGCGGATCGACGGCCACGACGTGCGCGGGGTGGCCTTGCGCTCGCTGCGCTCCCAGGTCGGGGTCGTCTTCGAGGAGAGCTTCCTCTTCTCCGACAGCGTGCGGGCCAACATCGCCTACGGTCGGCCCGGGGCGAGCGACGCCGAGATCGAGGCGGCCGCCCGCGTCGCCCAGGCCCACGACTTCGTGACGGCGCTGCCGCGCGGCTACGACAGCGTCGTCGGCGAGCGCGGCCTCACCCTCTCCGGTGGCCAGCGGCAGCGGATCGCGCTCGCCCGCGCGGTGCTCCAGGACCCGCGGATCCTGATCCTCGACGACGCCACCAGCGCCGTCGACGCCCGCACCGAGGAGCGGATCAACGAGGGCCTGCGCGAGGTGATGGCGGGGCGGACCACGCTGCTCGTCGCCCACCGGCGCTCGACCCTGCACCTCGCCGACCGAGTGGTGGTCCTCGACCAGGGCCGGGTGATCGAGGAAGGGACGCACGAGGAGCTGGTCGAGCGCTCCGCCGCCTACCGCGGCCTGCTGACCGGGCTGGACGAGGACGTCGCCGAGGCGGTCGAGGGCAGGGTCGAGGCGCTGAGCGCGCGGGTCGGGAGCGAGGCGACGGCGGCGGCGTGGGGCGGCGAAGGCGCGCCCGGTGGCGGCTCTGGCTCGGGGCCGGGGATCGCCGCGCATACCTCGGCCACCGCCGCGCGCACCCCGGGCACGGCCACGCGCGCCCCGGACAGCGCACCGCGCACCCCGGACAGCGCACCGCGCACCTCGGGCACCGCACAGCGCACCTCGGACACCGCCGCTGTCCCGGGCAGCGCCGCGCGCGCCCCGGACAGCGCGGCCTCCTCCTCGCCGCCGGGAACCGGCCCCGCCGCCGCCGCGCAGGCCTTCCGCGCCCCCAACCTCGGCGGCGGGCTCGGCAAACCGACCCGGACCGGGGCCGGGGCGATGTCGAAAGCGCTCGCGCCCACCCCGCAGCTGCTCGCCCAGGTGGCGAAGCTGCGCCCGGTCCGCGACGAGGCCGAGGTCGACCTCGATGCCGAGGCCCGCCACGTCCGCGGCTTCACCCTGCGCAAGCTGCTGCGCGAGTTCCGCCTGCCGCTGCTGCTCGGCCTGGTGCTGGTGGTGCTCGACGCGCTGGCCGGGATCGCCGGGCCGATCCTGGTCAAGGACGGCATCGACGAAGGCGTCGCCGCCGGCTCCCAGGCCGCCCTCTTCACCGCCTCGGCGCTCTTCCTCGCCGTCACCCTCGCCGACCTCCTCGACGAGATCGGCGAGACCTTCGTCACCGGACGCACCGCGCAGCGGGTGATGCTGTCCCTGCGGATCCGCATCTGGGCGCAGCTGCAGCGGCTCGGCCTCGACTACTACGAGCGTGAGATGGCGGGCCGGATCATGACCCGGATGACCACCGACGTCGACCAGTTCGAAGCGCTGATCGAGAACGGGCTGCTCTCGGCCCTGGTCGCCTTCGCCACCTTCTTCGGCGTCGGCATCGCGCTGCTGGCGATGAACCTGGAGCTCGGCCTGGCCACCCTCACCGTGGTCGTCCCGCTGGCCCTGGCGACGGTCGCCTTCCGCCGCCGCTCGGCGGTCCTCTACGACCAGGCGCGCGACCGCATCGCGATCGTCAACGCCGACTTCCAGGAGAGCCTTTCGGGCGTGCGCGAGGCGCAGGCCGCGGTCCACGAAGCAGAGACCGAGCGCCGCTTCCGCGCCCTCGGAGCCGACTACCTCGAGTCGCGCGTCGGCGCCCAACGGCTGGTCTCGATCTACTTCCCCTTCGTCCAGTTCCTCTCCTCGACGGCCGACGTGATCGTGCTCGCGGTCGGCGCCCAGATGGTCCACGAAGGGCGGCTGACGACCGGCGTGCTGATCGCCTTCGTCCTCTACGTCGACATGTTCTTCTCGCCGATCCAGCAGCTCTCCCAGGTCTTCGACTCCTGGCAGCAGACGCGGATCTCGGTGGCCCGGATCGACGAGCTGATGGGGCTTGAGACGCGGACGCCCGAGGCCGCGGAGCCGCGCCGGCCGGGGCGGCTCGCGGGCGCGGTGGCCCTCGACGGCGTCAGCTTCTCCTACCCCGAGCCGACCGCGGCGCCGAGTGCCGTGGCCGCCGTGCGTGGGCCCGCCGACCTGCGCCTCGGCACCGACGCCGAGGCGGTCCCGCTGAAGGCGCCGGAGGCGTTGAAGGGGGTCGAGCTGGAGATCGGCGCGGGGGAGACGGTGGCCCTGGTCGGCGAGACCGGCGCGGGCAAGTCGAC
>DATJUK010000125.1:0-19972 GCA_035502495.1 Solirubrobacterales bacterium | reverse complement strand
ACGAAGACGTGAGGGCACCCTGTGTACGCCAGGGCGACCTCGGGTTCCCGAAGGGGGATCTGACCGGTGGAGACGTCACCGGGGTCCGCCGGGAGGCGTACCGGATCGTGTCCTCCCCCTGAGACCTTCCGTCCCGGGCGTCTCGGAGGCGGCCTCAGCCTGCCCGGGTCGCCTCCGAGACGCCCGGGGCTCGCCATACCCGGCCGGCGGGGCCCGGACTCCCACCCGTCCCCGGCCCGTCCCTGGCCCCACCCCCCTTGCGTTCGCACTTTACACCGCATAGCGGTGAAAAGTGCGAACGCACCTCGGGGGTTGGCGGCGGCACCTCGGAGGCCCGCCCTCGATCGGCCTAGGCCAGCCAGCCGGCGCGGCGGCGCATCGTCTTGAGGCGGCGGAACTCGGCGATGTCCTCGCGGAGGGCGGCTGGGGCGGGGGCCGGGAGGAAGCGGGCCGGGAGCGGGCTCTCGTTTGCCGTTCCGTCGTGGGCGGTCACCCGGTAGGCGCGGGCGCCGCGGCGGGCGGTCAGCGCGGAGGGCGAGTCCTCGCCCTCCCAGAGGAGGCCGGCGTAGTCGTCGAGGCCGTAGCCGGGGGGCATCCCGGCGGCGACCGCCTCGAGGTAGGCGGCGCGGCGGGCGGGTTCGTTGTTGTAGTGGACGCAGAGGCTGCCCTGGAGGAGGCCGAGGCCGGCGGCGGCGAGCGGCTTGCCGGAGGAGGTGGTGATCCCGGTCTCGAACCAGCACATCGCCCCGGCGCTCTGGCCGGCGAGGACGATGCCGCGGCGCCAGGCGAGGCTGAGGATCGAGGCGATGTCGTGGGCCTCCCAGACCGCCAGCAGGTTGACCATGCTGCCGCCGCCGACGTAGATCAGGTCCTGCGAGAGCAGGTGGTCGCGGAGCGCCATCGGCCGCCGGCCGAGCCGGAAGAGGGAGACGTCGGAGGGTTCGCAGGGGCGGTCGCCGAAGGCCTGGTAGAAGCGGGCGATCTGCTCGGAGGTGTCGCCGCTGGCGGTCGGCAGGATGCAGATCCGCGGCCGGGTGCCGCCGTGCTCGGTCGCCAGGCGCAGGAGGAACTCGCAGACCGCCCGGTCGGGCGGGCGCGAGGTGAAGTCGTGGCCGCCCAGGGTGAGGATGCGCCGGACCGGCGTCCGCGCCCCGGCGGTGTTTGCGCTCTCCTCGATCCCGGCGACCATCAGACGGCCGCCATCTAGACCGCCGCGACCGCGGTGGACAGCGCCTCGGGCAGCGGCGGGGCCGGCACGACCCCGCGTTCGCCGAGGTAGTCGGTGGCGATCCTCATCTCCACCACCCGCTGCCCGGAAACGTCGAGCCGGTAACCGCGCGCCTCCGGACGGGAGGCGACGACGCGGCTCAGCTCCTCGCCGATGAAGTGCAGGGCGGCGCCGTCCTCGGCCGCGTATCCCGGTCGCATCCCTTCGCGCAGGAAGCGGTGGTAGGACTGGCGCCGGTCCGACTTGGGTTCGTAGTGCACGCAGTTGCTGAACGGCAGCAGGCCGAGGCCCTCGAGCCGCCTCGGCGCCCCGTGGAAGCCGGTGACCGCCTCCGCGAACCAGCACAGCGACCCCGCCGAGAGGCCGCAGAGGATCACCCCCGCCTCCCAGCATTCGCGCAGGATCACGTCGATTCCGTGCGCCTTCCAGACGCCGAGCAAGCTGACCACGCTGCCCCCGCCGACGTAGATCAGGTCCTGCGAGAGCAGGTGGCGGCGGACGTCCTCCGGGCCCTGCTCACGGCGGAACAGGGAGATGTGACTGGCCTCGCAGCGGTGCGCCGAGAAGGCCCGGTAGAAGCGGACGATGTAGTGGTCGGCGTCGCCGGAGGCCGATGGCAGGAAGCAGACCCGCGGCCGCTCCGCCTTGGCCAGCCCGAGCACGTAGTCGTCGAGCAGGGGGTTGCCGGACTCCATCGAGAACCCACCGCCGCCGAAGGCGACTATCTGTCGCGGTGCCGTCTTCACCTACTCGATATTCGCCGGGTACCGCCTTCCCGTCCTTATCCAGCGGTCCGAACTTGGGCCCGCCGCGCTCGCCCCCGTGTACAGGACCGGCCCCCGCGGCCTCGCCGAGCTAGGACGCGTAGGCGCGCCGCAGCTTCAGCCGTGCCCGGTGCAGCCGGACTTTGACCGTCCCCTCCGGGATCCCCAGCCGGGCGGCGATCGCGGGCTGGGTCAGGTCCTCCTCGTAGCGCAGCGAGAGCAGCGCCCGATCGCGCTCCGAGAGCCGTTCCAGCGCCGCCTGCAGGTCGGCCCTGTCGACCGTGGTGACGATCAGCTCCTCCTCGCCGGACTCGAGCTGGTCGACCTCGTCTGTCGGGTCCGGCCGCGGCCGCGAGTAGTGGCGGAAGGCCTCGTTGCGGACGATCGTCGACAGCCACTGCTTGCGACTGCCGGTGTCGCGCAGGGTCGAGCGCCGACGCCAGGCGCGGAGCAAGGCCTCCTGCGCGATGTCCTCCGCCTCGCTCGGGTTGCTCGCGTAGCGGTAGGCCAGTCGCAGACAGATCCTCTGTGCCTCACCCCACTCCCAGCCATCGTCACTTTCGTGCGGATGATCCCTCTGAGAGTCGATCTGGCGAACCTATATGACCGGCGGCCGACGCGAAAAAAACAATGATCGGAATACGCGGATAGATCGTTTGGAACGCTATTGATCGAGGCCGGGGTCCCTGCCGTCATGGAGACTTCCACCACAGAGATGGCCGGGAACAGTCGACACGCCGAGGCCGCCTACGAGGCGATCGCCCCGGTCTACGACGACTTCACCGCCCACCACGACTACCGGCTCTGGATCGGCACCCTGCTGAAGCTGGGCGCGGCCAACGGCCTCCGGGGCGACACCGTGCTCGACGTCGCCTGCGGCACCGGCAAGAGCTTCATCCCGATGATCGAGGCGGGCTGGAAGGTGACCGCCTGCGACATCTCCGCCTCGATGGTCGAGCTGGCGCGGGCGAAGGCGGGCCCCGGCGTGCGGATCGAGGTCGCCGACATGCGCGAGCTCCCCGTCTACGGCAGCTTCGACCTGGTCTGCTGCCTCGACGACGCGGTCAACTACCTCCACACCCAGGCCGAGCTCGAACGGACCCTGCGCGGCCTGGCCGCCAACATGGCCCCCCACGCCCTCTGCGTCTTCGACTCCAACACCCTCACCCAGTTCCGCGGCTTCTTCGCCGAACAGTTCGAGCTGGAGATGAACGGCCGCCGGTTGATCTGGGAGGGCTACGTCGACGCCGACATCGGACCAGGCGAGATCGCCGAAGCAAGCTTCTCCTTCGAGCCGATCACCCCCGGGACCGGGCCGTCGATGCCCCCCGAGCTGCACCGCCAGCGCCATCACCCGGAGGAGGAGGTGCGCTCGGCGATCGACGCCGCGGGCCTCGAGCTCCTGGCGCTCTACGGCCACCATCACGACGGCGTCCCGCACCAGCCGATGTCCGAGGACGCCCACACCAAGGCCGTCTACATCACCCGGCTGAAAGGGACGATGTAGGCGGTCGGCTTGGGCTTGGCGGGGAGGGGAGAAGGGGGACCCTTCACTCACGAACTGCGGGCGGTTCGCTCAGGGTCCCCCTTCTCCCCTTCGAGCGCCTGCGCTAGGCCGCCTCGGAGCTGAAGGCCGGGTCCGCCTCGGCGGCTTCCACGGCTTGGCCAGGGGTCGGGCCGCTGCGGATGACGGCGAGGGCTACCGCGATCGCGCCGACCAGGAGGGCGGCACCGACGACGAAGGCCAGTTGGTAGCCGCTCGTCAGAGCCGCATGAGAGCCCTCGCCACTGGCGACCAGGTCGGTCGTGCGGTTGGTCGAGAGCGTCGCCAGGACGGCCAGGCCGAGGGCGCCGCCGACCTGCAGGGTGGTGTTGACCAGGCCCGAGGCGAGGCCGGCCTCCTCCGGGCGGACGCCGGTCATCGCCAGGCTCATCACCGAGGGGAAGGAGAGGCCGGCGCCGATGCCGACCAGGACCATCGCCGGGAGCACTTCGGACCAGTAGCTGCCGTCGGCGCTGATCCGCGAGAAGAGCGCCAGGCCGGCGCCGACCGCGACCAGGCCGGGGATCAGGGTCGCCCGGGCGCCGAAGCGCAGGTTCAGTTTCGCCGAGAAGCCGAGCGAGAGGGTGCCGATGATCGCCGTCACCGGGAGGAAGGCGACGCCGACCTCGAGCGAGTCGAAGCCGAGGACCCGCTGCAGGTAGAGGGCGCCGAGGAAGAACATCCCGTACATCCCGGCGACCATCAGCGCCTGCACCACGTTGGCCCCGGTGAGGTTCCGCGAGCGGAAGATCCGCAGCGGCACCAGCGGCTGGGCGGCGCGGCTCTCGCGGATCACGAAGCCGGTCAGCAGCACCACCGCGCCGGCCCCGAAGCCGAGCGTGTGGGCCGAGGCCCAGCCGTAGTTCGAGGCCTCGACGATCGCGTAGACGCCGATCATCAGGGCGGCGACGATCAGCGCGGCGCCGGGGAGGTCCGCCCCGGCGGAGAACCCCACGCCCTTGTCGCGTCGCAGGTAGCGCAGGGCGAGGACGCCGGTCAGGACCGCGATCGGCAGGTTGACGATGAAGATCCAGTGCCAGTTGATGGCCTGGGTGATCGCGCCGCCCGCGAGCAGGCCGATCGAGCCGCCCGCGGAGGCGACGAAGGAGTAGACGCCGATCGCCTTCGCCTGCTCCCCGGGCTCGGGGAACATGGTGACGATCATGCCGAGGATGACGGCCGAGGTGAGCGCCCCGCCGACGCCCTGGACGAAGCGGGAGACGACCAGCACGGTCTGGCTGTCGGCGATGCCGCAGGCGAGCGAGGCGGCGGTGAAGAGGACGAGCCCGCTCATGAAGACGTCGCGGCGGCCGAGCAGGTCGCCGAGCCGCCCGGCCAGCAGCAGCAGGCCGCCGAAGGTGATCAGGTAGGCGTTGATGACCCAGGCGAGGCTCGACTGCGAGAAGCCGAGGTCGGACTGGATCTTGGGAAGGGCGACGTTCACGATCGTCGCGTCGAGGACGATCATCAGCATGCCCACGCAGAGGACCACCAAGGCGATCCAGCGCGAGCGGTCGGAGGTGGAAGAAGAGTCAGCTATGTTGTCATTGGTAATTGACATGGGATCGTCACTGTAGCAATGACTATCCTTGCTGCAAGGATAGTTCGCCAAAAGTCCTGAATTGCGCATGAACCCGGCTACCCAAACCCCCCAGACGACGGGCACGATGGGGCTCCTGTCCCAGCTCAACCGCGTCGTCTACCGGCGGGCCACCGAGGAGGTCCTGGGGATCAAGCTGAAGCAGTTGATCACCCTCGAAATCCTCGCCCGCAACGAGGGCTGCCTGCAGCAGGAGCTGGGCCAGACCCTGATGGTCGACTCGAACAACTGCGTGCTGCTGCTGAACGAGCTCGACGAGCAGGGCTTCGTCGAGCGCCGGCGCGATCCCCAGGACCGCCGCCGCCACATCGTCGTCATCACCGCCGCCGGGTCGAAGGCGCTGAAGAAGGCGGAAGCGAAGCTGGAGGCGCTGGAGGGCGAAGTGCTGGCCAACCTCGATGCGGAGGAACGGGAGCAGTTGCGCGGGCTGTTGGCGCGGGCGATGGACGGGCAGGACCCGAACTACGTCTGCGACGGGTAGGGAGTTCGGGCCGACTTGGGCTGGCGCCCGTGTATCGGGTCGCGGCCGTCTCGGCCACGACCCTGGCAGGCCGTGGCCGTGGCCGAGACGGCCGGGGGTGCGGGTGGTGGCGGAAGTGGGACGTCGTAGGGAAGATGCCGGGAACGTGACCCTTCCTCTCGCGTTCTGACGACGTCACGAACACGTGACCCGGGTTTTAGGCCCCTATAGGGGCCTAAAAGTCGACAGCGCGTCTCCGAGGCCCGATCCCGGTCCCCGGAGGGCCGGAAGGTGTGACATTCCCGGCGGAAGGTGTGACGTTCCCGGCGTCTTCCATGAAGAGCGGACGTCCTCCTCACTGCTCTTCTGAAGACCCTTGACGGAAGCGTGGAGTCCGTCACGACCTGTGACGTCTTCCCGGACACCTCACGTCCCGGGCGTCTCGAGGCGGCGACAGCCTGCCCGGGTCGCCACGAGACTCCCGGGACCGTTCTCGGACGGCCGCGGCGGCGGCGAACAACGCCGTCGACGCGGATGGCGTCTAATCGACGCTGCCGAAGCCGACGCGGGCGCCGCCGGAGGCGATCCGCAGGAAGGCGACCTTGCCGAGGTAGAGCGAGATCACGCCGTCCTCGGTGTGGAGGTCGTGCCAGCCGCCCTTCTCGAGCTGCTTGCGCAGGTCCTTGAGGTCGTCTTCGGCCAGGCGGGCGGCGATCACCTGGCCGCCTTCGAAGCCGATCTCGACGCGCTGTGCCTCTGCCATCAGTGACCTCCCGCTGGTTCGACGATCTCGGTGAGCACCCCGCCGGTGGAGCGTGGGTGGAGGAAGGCGACGCGGCTCCCGCGGATGCCGACCCGCGGCTCCGCGTCGATCAGCCGGATGCCGGCGGCCGTGAGGCGCGGCAGGGTGGCGTCGATGTCGTCGACCGCGTAGGCGACGTGGTGGAGGCCGGGACCGGAGCGGGCGAGGAATTTGCCGACCGCGGTGTCGGGGGCGAGCGGGCGCAGCAACTCGACGTGGCCCTCGCCGACGTCCAGCAGCACCGCCTCGACGCCCTGCGACTCGACCGTCTCACGGTGCGCGAGCTCCATCTCGAAGCCCTCCCCGTAGAGGGCGATCGCGGCGTCGAGATCCTCGACTGCCACCCCGATGTGGTCGATCCTTCCGAACACGCGGCGGAGTCTATGCGGACGGCTCGTCGGGGGCCTGCTCGACGCGGAGGATCTCGGCCATCGCCGCGAGGCTGACCTCGAGCTGCTCGGGGCTCGGCTCCTTGGTCGCCCAGCGGCGCTGGATCTCGCGGCCCGGGGTGTGGAAGGCCTCGGCCAGCGGCTCGCCGTGGTGGCGGTCCGACCAGGCGAAGGCCTCGACCGCGAGCGAGGCGCCGGCCAGCCCGACGACGGCGCGGGCGGCGTTCGAGGGCTTCTCGACCAGGCGCTCCAGGGCGATCGTCCCGGCAGCCGACATCAGCATCATCGGGACGACCAGGTTGGAGCCGCAACGGTCGTGCTCTTTGGGCACCGCGGCGACGTCCTCGGTCCCCTGCTCGTAGGCGGCGATCGCCTTGTGCTCGGCGCCATGGTAGGCGGCCAGGTCACGGTCGGAGAGGGCGACGAGGGCGGGGACGACGCCGACCGCCTGCAGCACCGCCTCGCGGGTGGCGGTGGCCGGGCGGCCGCGGCGCATCAGGCTGGAGAGGGCCAGCGTGGCGGCGGTCGCGCCCAGCACCCGGGGGTCCTCGAAGGGGAGGCGGGCGGCGCGCATCCGCCGGCGCACCAGCGGCAGGACCAGCATCGCCTCGGCCAGTTTCACCGGGCCGCGCAGGCCGGGGACCTTGGTGACCAGGCCGGGGACCAGCTCCGGCTTGCGTTCGGAGGCGACTTCGATCGAGCCGTCGGGGCGGCGCACCGCGGCGGCCCAGTGGGTCGGCCCGTGGACCAGCAGCCCGTTGCGCAGGGCCATGCCGCCGAGCCGCAGCTTCTTCGCCTTCGGTCGCGCCTCGCCCGCCGCCATGGACAGACGATACGAGATGGCGGGCGCGGGGCGGGCGCACAGATAAAGAGGGCGTCGAGTCAAGGGGCTCGACGCCCTCTCCCCCCTGTTAATCCCGGCCGGAAGCCCCCAGTCCGAGCCTCCGGCCGGTGTTGCGGCTCTCCCTGGCTTAACTTGGAAAGCCGCAACTAGAAAACCCCTTGTAGGGCCGGAGTTGCGCTGCACAAAGGACTAATTTCGACTTACTCAAGACCTGCCGAGGCGCCGGCGCAGCTCGGCCAGCCGCTCGCCGAAGGCTTTCTCGCGACCGTTGCCGCTGGGCTCGTAGAAGCGGCGGTCGGCGAGGGCCTCGGGGAGGTACCGCTGGGCGGCGACGTTGCCGGGATGATCGTGGGCGTACTGGTAGCCGGTGCCGCGACCGAGCGCCTGCGCGCCCGGGTAGTGCGCGTCGCGCAGGTAGTCGGGGGGCGTCTGGGCGCCGTGCCGGCGGACCTCGGCGCGGGCGGCGGCGATCGCCGTGGTCGCCGCGTTCGACTTCGGCGCCAGGGCCAGGTAGATCGCCGCCTGCGAGAGGTTCAGCGCCGCCTCCGGCAGGCCCACCCGGTCGACCGCCCGCGCCGCCGCGTCGGCGACCACCAGCGCCATCGGGTCGGCGTTGCCGATGTCCTCGGAGGCGAGGATCACCATCCGCCGGGCGATGAAACGGGGGTCCTCGCCGCCCTCCAGCATCACCGCCAGGTAGTAGAGCGAGGCGTCGACGTCGGAGCCGCGGGTCGACTTGATCCAGGCGGAGATGAAGTCGTAGTGGCGGTCCCCCTGGCGGTCGTAGTCGATCGCCCGTCGCTGCAGGGCGTCCTCGATCGCGGCGATGTCGACTTCCTTGTCCTGGCCCGCTCGACCGCGCGCTCGAGCCCGGAGAGGGCGGCGCGGGCGTCGCCGCCGCTGCGCTCGGCGAGCATCGCCAGGGCCTCGCCCGAGATCGGCGGCGGCTCGGCGATCCCCCGCTCGGGGTCGGCGAGGGCGCGGCGCAGCAGCTCCTCCACCTGCTCCGGCGAGAGCGGCGCCAGCTCGTAGACCTGGCTGCGCGAGATCAGCGCCGAGTTGACCTCGAAGTACGGGTTCTCGGTGGTCGCCCCGATCAGGGTCAGGAGCCCTTCCTCGACCGCGGGCAGGAGCGCGTCCTGCTGGGCCTTGTTGAAGCGGTGGATCTCGTCGAGGAAGAGGACCGTGCCGCGGCCGTTGGCGCGCCGCCGCTCCCGCGCCCGCTCGATCACCGCCCGGATCTCCGCCCGCCCCGCGTTGACCGCCGACTCCTCCTCGAAGGCGCCGTCGGCCATCCGCGCCGCGATCCGGGCCAGCGTCGTCTTCCCCGCCCCGGGCGGCCCGTAGAGGATCGCCGAGTGCGGCCGGCCCGATTCGATCGCCGCCCGCAGCGCCGACCCCTCGCCGACGATGTGCTCCTGCCCGACCATCTCGTCGAGGCCCCGCGGCCGCATCCGCACCGCCAGCGGCGCGTCGGCCGGCGCCACCTCGGGAGCGTCGCCGCCCGCCGCGGCCGCGTCGCCGGTGTCGAAGAGCTGGTCGCTCATCCCCTGAGTATGAGGGAGCCGCTGTACGCTCATCCGATGGAGAGCGCGACGCAGGCGGGAACGACGGTGGGGACGCTGGAGTCGAGGAGCCCGACCACCGGCGAGGCGATCGGGAGCGTGCCGACGATCGCCCCGGCGGCGGTGCAGGGGGTCGTCGACGAGGTAGCCCGGATCCAGCCCGCCTGGGCGCAGCTGAGCGCCAAGGACCGCGGCCGCTACATGCTGCGGGCGGCCGACGCGCTGCTCGACGAGATCGACGAGATCGCCGAGCTCCTGGTCCGCGAGCAGGGCAAGCCGCGGGTCGAGGCCTACACGATGGAGCTGCTGCCGACCGTCGACGCGCTGCACTGGGTGGCGAAGGCGGGGCCGAAGGTGCTCGCCGACGAGCGGGTGCGGATGACGCAGGCCTTCACGCTGTCGAAGAGCGGCCACTTCTCGTATGAGCCGATCGGCGTGGTCGGGGTGATCGCGCCCTGGAACTACCCCTGGTCGATCCCCTTCGGCGAGGTGGCGATCGCGCTGATGGCGGGCAACGGGGTGGTGCTGAAGCCGGCCTCGCTGACGCCGCTCCTGGGCGAGAAGATCCGTGCCGTGTTCGAGCGCGGCGGCGTGCCCGAGGGCCTCGTCCGGGTGGTCCACGGCGGCGGGCCGGTGGGCGAGGCGCTCGCCCGCTCCACGGTCGGCAAGGTCTTCTTCACCGGCTCGGTCGAGGTCGGGCGGCACGTCGGGGAGGTATGCGCGTCCCAGCTCAAGGGGAGCGTGCTGGAGCTCGGCGGCAAGGACCCGATGATCGTCTGCGCCGACGCCGACCTCGGCAACGCGGTGAGCGGCGCGGTCTGGGGCGGCTTCGCCAACGCCGGGCAGACCTGCTCGGGGATCGAGCGGGTCTACGTGCTGCGGGACCTGGCCGAGCCCTTCGTCGCCGGGGTGGCGCGCGAGGCCGAACGGCTGCCGGTCGGCGACCCGCTCGCCTGGGAGACCGCGATCGGCCCGATGACCTCCGACTCCCAGTACGAGACCGTGGTCGAGTTGATCGACGACGCGGTCGCGGCGGGGGCGACGAAGCTCTGCGGCGGGCCGGTCGAGGTCCCCGGGCTGCCCGGCAGGTTCATCGCCCCCACCGTGCTCACCGGGGTCACCCACGAGATGCGGATCATGCGCGAGGAGATCTTCGGGCCGGTGCTGCCGATCGTCGTCGTCGACTCCGAGCAGGAGGCGATCGACCTCGCCAACGACTCCGAGTTCGGGCTCGGCGCCTCGGTCTGGACCCGCGACCGGGCGCGCGGGGAGCGGATCGCGCGGGTGCTCGAGTCGGGGATGGTCTGGATCAACGACCACTCCTTCAGCCACGGGGCCTGCCAGTGCTCCTGGGGCGGGGTGAAGAGCTCCGGCCTCGGGCGCTCGCACTCCAAATTCGGCTTCTACGAGTGCGTGAACATCAAGATGAACGCCTGGGAGCCGGGGCTGACGCGGGACTTCTGGTGGCACCCCTACGACCGCACCCTGGGCGAGGCGGTGCGCAACTCGGCGAAGCTCCTCTACGGCCGTGGCGAGGTCCGCGCGCGGGCGCTGCGCGAGGGCGCCCGGCCGCTGGCGCGGGTCGGCCGTCGCACCATCCGCCGCGGCTGAACGCTCTCGTCCTTTGTAACCCTGTGGGTGACAAAGGACGAGGGGTTGGAAGAATCACCGCGTGGCCGATGACCCCAAAGGCGCCGCGCCGGCGATCGAGCTGGCCGGGCTGCGCCGCGTCTACGGCGACCGGGCGGCGCTCGACGGGGTCGACCTCGAGGTGGCCGCGGGTCAGTCGCTGGTCGTCCTCGGGCCCAACGGGGCCGGGAAGACGACCCTGCTGCGGATCCTCGCCACCCTGCTGCGGCCGACCGACGGCACGGTCCGCGTGCTCGGCTGCGAGCTCCCCGGCGAGGCCTGGAGGCTGCGCGGCAAGATCGGCTACCTGGGCCACGAACCGCTCCTCTACCGCGACCTCACCGGCCGCGAGAACCTCCGCTTCCACGCCAAGCTGCACGGGATCAAGGGGGCGCGCGCCGAGGCCCGGATCGAGGAGCTGCTCGCCGCGGTCGAGCTCGCCCACCGCGGCGACGAGCGCACCTACGAGTTCTCCGCCGGCATGCGCCAGCGCCTGGCGATCTGCCGCTGCGTCCTGCACGAGCCGGAGCTGCTGCTGCTCGACGAGCCCGACTCCAACCTCGACATCGAGGGCCGCGAGATCGCCAGGACGCTGATCGGCCCCGGCCTCGGCCACACCCGCGTCGTCGTCACCCACGATCCCGACCGCTACCTGCCCGAGGCCGACCAGGTGCTGCGGCTGGCGATCGAGGAGAAGGCGGCGGCGGTCCGGTGACCCCCTCGCGCACCGCCTTCGCGGCGATCCTCGGCAAGGACCTGCGGGCCGAGCTGCGCACCCTGCAGTCGCTGCCCGCGATGGCGCTCTTCGCCGTCACCTCGTTCGTGATCTTCCGCTTCGGGCTCAACCGCACCCACCTCTCCGGCAGCCTCGCCGCCGGGGTGCTCTGGGCGACGCTCCTGTTCGCCGCCGTGCTCGGCATCAACCGGCTCTTCGTCGCCGAGCGCGAGGAGGGCGGCTTCGACGCGATCCGCCTCGCCCCGATCGACCGCAGCGTCCTCTTCACCGCCAAGGTCGCCGCGCTGATCGTCTATCTGGCGGCGCTGGAGCTGATCGCGGTGCCGATCTTCGCCCTCTTCTTCCTCAACGGCGCCGCCTCGCTGGCGCCGCTGGTCATCGTCCTCGTCCTCGCCGACGTCGGCCTCGCCGCCGCGGGCACGCTGATCTCCTCGATGGCGGTCAACTCGCGCGCCCGCGACCTGCTCGTGCCGCTGGTCCTGCTGCCGCTCGTGGTGCCGCTGATGATCGCCGCCACCGCCGCCACCGAACCGCTGATGCTGCTGGGCGGAGTTTCCTACCATCGCTTCGGGACCTGGCTGATAGTGCTGGGTCTATACGATCTGATCTTCGCCCTGCTGGGCTACGCGGTATTCGACTTCCTGCTCGAGGACTGAGCCGCGCCGTCCGGCCCCCGGACGATCTCCAGGCATGTACGGCAAAGGACTCAGACCGCTTTCGATCGCGACCGTCGTGATGTTCGCGATCACCCTCTCGCTGGTCTTCTTCTACGCGCCGATCGAAGCCGACCAAGGCTTCCTGCAGAAGATCTTCTACCTGCACGTGCCGCTGGCGATCGTCTCGCTCTGCGGCTTCGTCGTCGGCGGCATCTTCGCCGTCCTCCACCTGCGCCGCGACGATCCGCGCTGGGACGCCTACTCCTACGTGGCGATCCACATCTCGGTGATCTTCGCCGTCGGCGGCCTGCTGACCGGGTCGATCTGGGCGAAGGGCTCGTGGGGGCACTGGTGGGTCTGGAACGAACCGACGCTGGTCAGCTTCCTGATCGTCTTCCTGCTCTACGCGACCTACTACCCCTTCCGCTACGCGATCGAGGACCGCCGGCGCCAGGCGCGCTACGCCTCGGTCTTCGCGATCACCGCCGGGGCCTTCGTGCCGCTCAACTTCCTCGCCGTGCGGATGTCGGCCTCGCTGGTCCACCCGCGCGTCTTCGCCACCGCCGAAGGCGGGCTGCCGGGGTCGATGATGCTGGTCTGGTGCTGCTCGATCGTCTCGATGGCGCTGCTGTGGACGACGCTGGTCAAGTTCGAGCTCTCGGCGAAGAGCGCCCAGGGCCAGCTGAAGCGACTGCGCCGCGCCCTCGACGCGCCGACCACCGCGGCGAGCTCGCGGATCGCGCCGGAGGTCCACTGATGCTCGCCCTGCTCGCCGCCGCCCCGGCGATCCCCAATGACGTCGGCGGCAAGTACGTCGCCGGCGCCTACATCGTCTTCGTCCTGCTGCTGCTGATCTACGTCGCGATCATGGGCATGAAACTGGCCCGGATCGAGCGCGACCTGCGCGAGGTCGCCGAGATCGCCGAGGCGCGCAAGGACGAGGCGGCCGCCGGCGGGGAGACGTCGGCGCCCGCGGAGGTCAAATCTTGAGCGAGATCCTGGCGCTGGGGGTTTCCCACAAGACGGCGCCGCTGGAGCTGCGCGAGCGCCTCTCGCTGACCGAGGGGCGGGCGGTCGCGGCGCTGCGCGAGCTGACCGAGGCGGGGACGATCACCGAGGCGGCGGCGATCTCGACCTGCAACCGGACCGAGCTCTACCTGGTCGTCTCCGACCCGGTCGAGGCCGAGTCGGAGGCGCTCGGCGTGCTCACCCGCAAGGCCGAGATCCGCCCGACCGAGCTGCTCGGCCACCTCTACTCCCTGCGCGGCACGGACGCCGCTCGCCACCTGCTGCGGGTTACCGCGGGGCTCGACTCGATGATCGTCGGCGAGGCCGAGATCCAGGGCCAGGTCAAACGCGCCTACGAGCTGGCGCTGGTCGAGGGCGCGACCGGGCCGATCCTCAACCGCCTCTTCCGCGGGGCGCTCGCCGCGGGCGGGCGGGCGCGCAACGAGACCGCGATCGGCGAGCGCGGCGTCTCGATCCCCTCGGTCGCGGTCGAGGTAGCCCAGCGGGCGCTCGGCGACCTCGCCGAGCGCAAGGTGCTGATGATCGGCGCCGGGGCCACCGCCGAACTCGTCGCCCGGGCGCTGGTCGCCCGCGGGGTGGAGACGGTCTTCGTCGCCAACCGCCACCACGATCGCGCGCTCGGGCTCGCCCAGCGCTTCGACGGCGAGGCGATCCGCTTCGAGAACCTGCCCGAGCAGCTGGTCGAGGTCGACCTCGCCGTCTCCACCACCAACTCGCCGCACCACATCATCGAGCGCGACGGGCTCGAACAGGTGATGGCGGAGCGCGAGGCGCGGCCGCTGCTCCTGATCGACATCGCCGTCCCACGCGACATCGAGCCCGCCTGCCGCGAGGTCCCCGGGGTGAGCGTCTACGACATCGACGACGTGCAGCAGATCGTCGAACGGAACGCGGGCGTGCGGGAAGCCGAGGCGACGCGGGCGGGGCGGATCATCGAGACCGAGCTCGACCGTTTCCAGAGGTGGCTGGCCTCGCTCGAGGTGGTGCCGACGATCAGCGCGCTGCGCGAGCACGGCGACGAGGTGGTGCGCCGGGTGATGGCCGAGAACGAGAACCGCTGGGAGGACCTCGGCGAGGCCGACCGGGCGCGGATGGAGCTGATGGCGAAGGCGATCGCCTCGCGGATCCTGCACGAGCCGACCCGGCGCATCCGCCGCGCCGCCGGCCACGACGACGCCTACCAGTACGTGAGCGCGCTGCGCGAGCTGTTCGGCCTCGACGTCGAGACCGAGGTCGAGTCGGACGCCGACGCGGCGGGCAAGGTCACCGAGCTGCGCCCCGGCCAGGGCTGAGCCCGGGCCTTGGCGCTGCGGATCGCCACTCGCGGTAGCCGGCTGGCCCTGACCCAGGCCGGGATGGTCGCCGAGATGCTCGGCGGCGCGGAGCTGGTCGAGGTCTCCTCCGACGGCGAGCCGGGGGACAAGTCGAGGTTCGTGCGGGCGGTCGAGCAGGCGCTGCTCGACGGGCGCGCCGAGGTAGGGGTGCACTCGGCGAAGGACCTGCCGGGCGAGGAGGTCGAGGGGTTGGAGATCGCCGCGGTGCCGCCGCGCGAGGACCCGGCCGATGCCTGGATCGGCGCGGGCGGCTCGCTCGAGGACGCTCCCGAGGGGGCGCGGGTGGGGACGGTCAGCCTGCGGCGCAAGGCGCAGCTGCTCGCGGCGCGGCCGGACCTGCGGATCGTCGACCTGAACGGCAACGTCGACACCCGCCTGCGCAAGCTGGCCGAGGGCGAGTACGACGCGATCGTCCTCGCCGCCGCCGGGCTGCGTCGGTTGGGTCGCGCGGACGAGATCGGCTTCCGCGTGCCCACCGTGCGGATGGTGCCGGCGGCGGGCCAGGGGGCGCTGGCGGTCCAGGTGCGCTCCGGGGACGAGGAGACCGCGACGGCGGTGCGGGCGATCGGCGACGAGGTCGCGTTCGCCGCGCTGCGCGCCGAGCGCGCCTGCTTCACCCGGCTCGAGGCCGACTGCTCGACCCCGATCGGCGTCTACGCCGAGCTGGACGGCGAGGCGCTGCGGATCGGCGCCTTCGTCGGCCTGCCCGACGGCAGCGAGTGGATCCGCGACGAGCTCGAGGCCGACGCGGGCGATCCCGAGGCCGCCGGCACCGACCTGGCGAAGCGCCTCCTCGGCGCCGGCGCCGCCGACCTCCTCGCCCGCGCCGCGGAGCAACCCCGATGAGCCCGCCCACGACGTTGATGGGCCGAAAAGCGCTCTATACGAGCGCTTTTCGGCCCATCAACGGGGAGCCTTCGCCATGAGCGCGCGGGGTGGGGTCGTGTATCTGGTGGGGGCGGGGCCGGGGGACCCGGGGTTGATGACGGCGCGGTCGCTGGAGCTGATCGCGGCGGCGGACGCGATCTATTACGACCGGCTGATCCCGCCGGGGGCTCTCGACGGGGCTCGTGAGGATGCGGAGCTGATCTACGTCGGCAAGCAGCCGGGGGTGCCGTCGGTGCCGCAGGAGGAGATCGGCGGGCGGCTGATCGAGGCGGCGCGCGGCGGGCGGAGTGTCGTGCGGCTGAAGGGCGGCGACCCGTTCGTCTTCGGCCGCGGCGGCGAGGAGGGCGAAGCGCTGCGCGCGGCGGGGGTCGAGTTCGAGGTGGTCCCCGGCGTCACCGCCGGGGTGGCGGCGACCGCCTACGCCGGGATCCCGGTCACCCACCGCGACGACGCCTCCGCAGTCGCCTTCGTCACCGGCCACGAGGATCCAGAGAAGGCGGAGACGGCGCTCGACTGGGATGCCCTCGCCTCCTTCCCCGGCACGCTCGTCTTCTACATGGGGGTCAAGCGCCTCGGCGAGAACGCGGCGGCGCTGATCGCCGCCGGGCGCGATCCCGGGGAGCCCGCGGCGGCGATCGAACGCGGGACCTGGCCCGGACAGCGGACCGTTAGCGCGACGCTGGGGACGATCGCGGCGACGGTCGAGCGCGAGGCGGTGAAGGCGCCGGCGCTGATCGTGGTCGGCGCGGTGGCGGCGCGGCGCGAGGCGCTCGCCTGGCTGGAGCGCCGCCCGCTGCACGGCCGCACCGTCGTCGTCACCCGGGCGCGGGCCCAGGCGAGCGGCCTGGCGGCGACCCTGCGCAGTCTCGGGGCGACGGTGGTCGAGCTGCCGGCGATCCGGATCGAGTCGAAGCTCGACACCGACGCGGTGCGCGACGCGGCAGCCGGCATCGGTGCCTACGACCTCGTCTGCCTCACCAGCCCCAACGGCGTGAACCTCCTCTTCGCCGCGCTCGCCGCCGCCGGGCGCGACGCCCGCGCTCTGGCGACGGCGACCGTCGCCGCGATCGGTCCCGGCACCGCCCGCGCCCTTGCCGCCCACGGCATCGCCGCCGACGTGATCCCGGAGCGCTTCGTCGCCGAGGCGCTGGTCGAAGCGCTGGCGAGCGTCGAGGTCGAGGGCAGGAAGGTGCTCGTCGCCCGCGCCGCCGAGGCCCGCGACGTCCTCCCCGACGCGCTGCGCGGCCGCGGCGCCGAGGTCGACGTCGTCGCCCTCTACGAGACCGTCCGCGAGGCCCCCGACGAGGAGGCGATCGCAGCGGCCCAGAGCGCCGACTACGTCACCTTCACCTCCTCCTCGACGGTGGCGAACCTCACCGACGCCCTCGGCGAGCGCTTTCCCGCCGCCGCCCGCATCGTCTCGATCGGCCCGGTGACGAGCGCCGCGGTCCGCGACGCCGGCCTCGAGGTCGCCGTCGAGGCCGACCGTCACGACGTCGACGGCCTCCTCGCCGCCCTCCTCGCCGACGCCGCCACCCGCTGACGCGATGGGGTGTGGAGCGAAACCGTCCCCATGCGGCGGTAGAGCTCCCCACCACCCTGCGGGCGGTGGGCTGTGGAGCGTTGCTCTCGCTATGCGAGAGCAACGCTCCACAGCGCGTCGGGGCCACGGAGTCTCCCTCGGCCCATGACCGAGGGAGACTCCACGCGCGGCTCCGGGTTCGGGTCGCCGCATCGGCACTTCGCGCGCGTCGGATCGACCAACACGGTCGCGCGGGAGCTGGCGGCGGCGGGGGCGCCGCGGGGGACGGTGGTCACCGCGGGGGAGCAGACCGCGGGGCGGGGACGGCAGGGGCGCTCTTGGACGGCGCCGCCCGGTTCGGCGCTTCTCTACTCGACGATCCTCCGGCCCCTCGAACCGCGCCATTCCGTCCTCCCCCTCGCCGTCTCCCTCGCGGTCTGCGAGGCGGCGGAGCAACTGCGGCCCGGCATCCGTTGCCAGGTCAAGTGGCCCAACGACATCCACCTCGACGGCCGCAAGCTCGCGGGCATCCTCATCGAGGCGCGCCCCCAGGACGGCTGGGCCGTGATCGGCGTCGGCCTGAACCTCACGATCGCCCCCGCTGCCTTCCCCCCCGACCTCCGCGACCGCGCCACGTCCCTCTACCCATCCCCCGCCACCTCTCGCCCACCCGGCCCTCATGAGCGCGAGGACGAGATGAGGGCCGGATGGGCGAGCGAGGCGTCGGCTTCCCTGAACGCCCGGGCCTCGGCCGCCCTTGGCGAAGCCCTCACCTGCTGGGTCGATTCTCCCGAGGAGAAGATCCTCTCCGCGTGGCGCAACCGCGACGCCCTCCGCGGCCGCGAGGTCGCCTGGGAGTCCGGAGCGGGCGTCGCCGACGGGATCGACGAGCGCGGCTACCTACTGGTCCGACTCGCCGACGGAGACCGCGTCGCCCTCGGCGCCGGCGACGTCCACCTGACCAGCTTCTGAATCGCCGCCCGGCGCGGCTTTCGCTTTCCGTTTGCGTTTCGGTTTCGCCGCCGCTTTCGGTTTGGCGGTTTTGGTGGCGGTTTTGGCTTTCGCCGCTTTGCGTTTCGTCGGTTTCGCCTCGCCGCCGTCCCGCGGCTCCTCGCCCTGCGCCGCCTCGCCCGCAGCGTCGTCTTCGCCCGCGGCTTTCGTCGCCTTGCGGCGCCGAGCGCGTTTCGGCTTCTCCGCCGGCTCGCCGGCGCCGTCGTCGGCCCGAGGCTCGACTCCCGCGTCCGCGTCGGCGCCATTCTCGCCGGCGTCCTCGGCGGCTTTCGCGGCTTTCGATTTCCGCCGCCGCCGTTTCGGTTTCTCCGCGGGCTGATCGCCGTTGGCCGACCCGGTCGTCTCGACCTGCGGCTCATCCCCGGCGACCGCGGCCTCCGCCCCGTTCTGCGCCGCCTCCGGAGCCGATCCGTTCTCACCGTTCTCCCCCTCGCCGTTGCCGCCGCGCTTGCGCTTGCGCCGCCGCTTGCCGCCTTTGGGGAAGTTCCGCAGCAGCTCGCGCGCCACGGCCGACGGTTTCCGGGCCATCCGCATCCGCGCCCCGCGCAGCACCTCCTCGCCCTCCGGCGTGTGCGAGACGGCCGCGGCGAGCAGCGCCACCGCCAGCCGGCGATCCTGTTTGCGCGCCGCGTGGACGAGCCGGCGGGCGTTGCGCCCATGGGCCCGCCCGCTCGAGTTGACCAGCAGCCCGAGCAGCCGCTTCGTCTCCGGCCAGCGCTGGACCGCGTACTCCTCGTGCAGTTCGCGCGTGTAGCCGGCCAGCCGCCAGACCCACGCCTGCGCCTGGTCGCGCCGCCCGATCCGCTTGTCGATCAGCGCCTGCAGCAGGGTCTTCGTCCCCGCCCGCTTGTCCTCGCGGCTCCAGGTGCCGACGATGTCGATCGCGTCGTCGAAGGCGTCGGCGTCGCCGAGGTCGGCGATCTCCCCCAGCGCTTTCAGCCGCAACTGCGCGTTGCGGTTGCGCTGCACGCAGGTGAGCAGGAAGCGGCGACGCAGCTCCTTGGTGCGATCGTTCTGCAGCATCGCCCGGGCGCGCCGCCAGCCCTGGGTGTTCACCCGCGCCCCGGCCAGCGCCGCCCAGGCGTGCTGCTCGGGGTAGTCGAGGTTCTCCACCGCGATCCGCCAGATCTCCCGTTCGAGCACCTCCATCCGTTTCTCCTCGACGTCGGAGACCGGGACGATCCGCCGCTCCACCCGCACCTTGCGCCCGCGCCCGCGCCGCACCGGCCCGACCACGATCGCGCCGCCGCGGTAGACGTCGCGGTCGAGCAGGCTGTGCAGGGTGACGATCGTCTCGTCATGCGTCGTCGCCGGGTGGACGAAGTCGATCACGAGCCCCGCCTCCTTGCCCGGCGCCCGCCGCGTCACGCGGCCCACCCGCTGCTGGTAGATCCGCCGCGAGGCGGTCGGGGCGAGGTGCATGCAGATCGTCGCCCGCGGGCTGTTCCAGCCCTCGGCCAGCAGCTGCGCGTTGCAGAGCACGTCGACGTCGCCGCGTTCGAAGCCGGCGAGGATGTCTGCCAGTTCGCGCTTCGGCGTCTCGCCGGAGACCGCCTGGGCGTTGATCCCGACCGCGCGGAACGCCTCCGCCACGTTGTAGGCGTGCTGGACGCCGGCCGTGTAGAGGACGCCCGGGGTCTTGCGGAAGCGCGACTTGTAGAGGTCGGCGATCGCGAAGTTGAACGGGCCCTGGTCGAGCAGCGCCGCCAGCTCCTCCTGGTCGAAGTCCTGGTCGACCTCGCCTTTGCGCAGCGGCACCTTGGCGATCGTCCGCACCCCCGGGCCGGGCGGGATCCGCAGGCAGCGCAGCGGCGAGATCACGCCGCGGCGGGCCGCCTGGGCGAGGTCGAAGCGCGAGGTCTGGGTCGGGAAGAGGTCGGCGACGTGGCGGGCGATCAGCGCGCCGGTCGCGGTCATGCCGATGAAGACGGGGCCGGGCCAGGCGCGGATGCAGGCGCTGGTTTTCTCGCCC
>DATJUK010000124.1:0-3076 GCA_035502495.1 Solirubrobacterales bacterium | reverse complement strand
GGCCGGGGCGGGGGTGCCTTCGGGTGGGGCCGTCGCAGGGATGAGGGGCCTGCGGGAAGGGCACGCCTCAGGACGGTGCGCCTGCAGGAAGGGCTGTCACAGGGACGCGGAGCGCCTGCAGGAAGGGCTGTCACAGGGACGCGGAGCGCCTGCGGGGCAGGACTGTCACAGGGCGGGGGAGCCGGCGGGGAGCCGCTGTCACACGGCAGAAGCCTGCGGAAGTGACGCCACAGGGACGATGCGCCGGGCGGAGACGGGCGTGGCCAGGGACGAAGAGCCCGCGGGGAGACGTCCCGAGGGCCGGTGCCCCCGCAAGGAGGCGGGTGCCGGCGGGGGAGATGTCGCATTTCCAGATGCCCAGGAATCTCCGTGGTTGGTTATCCACCCATACGGTGGATAACTAACCGTGCAACTTTTTGAGCATCCGAGGGCCGCCGGGGCCGCGCGCCTCACCCCACGCCCGCACCCCGCGCCGCACCCGCACCGCGCCCGCACGCCGCGCCGCGCTCGCGCCGCGCCCAAACCCCGCGCCGCGCCCGCGCCCACACCGCCCGCACCCCGCGCCACTCCCGCACCGCGCCCGCACCCACACCGCCCGCACTCCGCGCTGCGCCCGCGCCCCGCGCCGCGCCGCGCCCACACCGCCCGCACCCGCGCCGCGCCGCGCAGCGCGCTGCGCCCGCGCCCCGCGTCCGTGCCCTCGCCGTCCCCGCAGGCCCGGCCATCTCGGCGGCGACCTCAGCCTGCCCGGGTCGCCGCCGAGATGGCCGCGTCCCTTACTCGTCCCTTACCGTCCCGCCCCCGCCTTCAGACTGGCGCAGCCCCGAGGAGCTAGCGCGCGGCCCAGGAGTCCGGCTCGGCGGTCAATGCCTCGACCGAGCTCGGCAGTTCGCCGGAGACGAGGTCGGCCAGGGTGACCTCCTCGAGGACCGAGCGGATGTTGGCCCGGACGGCGATCCAGACGTCGCGGAGGCTTTCCGCGTTGCCCGCGTATTCGATCGTCTCCGGGGGCATCGACTGGACGTTCGCGATCGGGCCCTCGACCGCGCGGACGACGTCGGCGACGGTCACCTCGGCGGCCGGGCGGGCGAGCCAGTAGCCGCCCTTGGCGCCGCGGCGGGCGCGGACCAGGCCCTGGTGCTTGAGCTCCAGCAGGATGTGCTCGAGGAACTGCAGCGGGATGTCCTGGGAGGTCGCGAGGCGCTCCCCCTTGACGGGTTCCCCCTCGCCGGCGGCGGCCAGCTCGACGGCGGCGCGGACGGCGTAATCGGCCTTGGCTGAGACACGCATGTGACGAATTAAAACAACCGGCCGGGACCCGGGCCGATTCAGGCGACCGGCTGGGAGGCCTGGCCCGCCGCCGCGGCCCGCTCCCGCTCGCGCCGGTAGCGCCTGTTCATGTAGTGCGGGGCGTAGAGGACGGCGGCCAGCAGGACCGCCGCGACGCCCGCCGCGATCGGCCAGACGGTCGAGTCGCCCTTCTGGATCGTGACGATGCCGGAGGCCATCAGGACGATGCCGAGGGCGATTCGGATGAAGCCCTGCGGAGCCTTGTCGGAGAGCGCCGCGCCGATGATCACGCCCGGGATCGAGCCGACCAGGATGTTCCCGGCGAGGCCGAAGTCGACGTTGCCGGCGACGATGTGGGCGAGCCCGGCGGCGGTCAGCAGCACCGCCGCGTGGACGATGTCGGTGCCGACCACCCGCTTCGGGGCGAGTCGGTAGACCGCGATCAGCAGGATCGCGATCACCGTGCCGGAGCCCGCCGAGGTGATCCCGATGACGAAGCCGGTGGTGGCGCCGATCACCACCGCGGCGACCTTGTGGCGTTTCTCGACCTCGAAGCGCTCGCGCTCGTCGATCAGCCCGCGCAGGATCAGCGCCCGGGTCAGCGTCACCACCCCGACCATCAGCAGGGTGCCGCCGAGCACCGCGTAGACGAGCGAGTTGAGCCGATCTTCGGAGACGTGCTGCTCGAGCACCGAGACGAGGGCGACGCCGGCGACCGCCGCCGGGACGCTGCCGAAGCTGAGCCATTTGACCAGCTCCAGGTTCACCGTCCCCAGCTTCAGGTGGCGCCAGCTGCCGACCATCTTGGTGATCGCCGAGTAGACGATGTCGGTGCCGATCGCGGTCGTCGGCGAGGTGCCGAAGATCAGGATCAGCAGCGGGGTCATCAAGGATCCACCGCCCATGCCCGTCATCCCGACGAGCACGCCGATACAGAGTCCGAAGAGGACGATTGCCGGGTCCATGGATGCCTGTTCTTTGCCTTGATCTCCGCACCAAAACTGCTTCTCGACTTTCTCGACTTTTTAGGTCGAGTGTGCGGAGTACGCGAGGATAACAGCGTGAGCGTCGTCGCGCGAGGCCTCTCCCACGTCTACGGCGAGCTCCGCTCGCTGGAATCGATCGAGCTCGAAGCCCGGCCGGGCGAGGTCCTCGCCCTGGTCGGACCGTCGGGCTGCGGCAAGTCGACCCTGCTCGAGATCGCCTCCGGGCTGCGCGAGCCGAGCGCCGGGACGATCGCGGTCGAAGGCGCCGCCGACGCCGCCGGGCGCCTCTCCCACTGCGCCTACATGCCCCAGCGCGACCTGCTCCTGCCCTGGTTCTCGGCCCTCGACAACGCGGCGCTGGCGCTGCGCAACCGCGGCGTCGGCAAGGGCGAGGCCCGCTCCCGCGCGGGCGAGCTGTTCGAGCGCTTCGGCCTCGCCGGCTTCGAGCGGGCGCGGCCGCAGGAGCTCTCCGGCGGGATGCGCCAGCGGGTCGCCTTCCTGCGCACCGTCGTCTCCGGCAAGCCCGTCCTCGCCCTGGACGAGCCCTTCGCCGCGCTCGACGCGATCAGCCGCGCCGAGATGCAGCAGTGGCTGGCGGGCGCGCTGCGGGCCGACTCGCGCACCGTGCTGCTGGTCAGCCACGACATCGAGGAGGCGCTCTACCTGGCCGACCGGGTCGTCGTCCTCTCGGCGCGGCCGGGCGAGATCGTCGCCGAGCTGGCCGCCCCCCATCCACGCGCCGAGGACCGCGACCACGCGGTGACCGACCCAGAGTTCGTGGGAATCAGGGAGAAAGCCTT
>DATJUK010000123.1:0-21343 GCA_035502495.1 Solirubrobacterales bacterium | reverse complement strand
CCGCCCGCCCCGTCGGCCGCCCGCGCCCGTCGTCCGTTGCTGCCCCCGACCCCCGACCCCCGACCCCGACCTGCGTCCCTCACCGCCCCGCGGGCGCGTGGCTGCTGCGGAATCGAGGGTCCTGTGGCGCTCGCACCTTGATGCGGCGGCGGCGGATGCGGCCCTTGGCGGTGGGATACTGGGCGCGGTGGAGCGGCCTAAACCAGCGGCAACAATCGAATGGTGCCGAGAGGTGGAGGGCGTTCATCCAAAAGCCGGACGGGGCCGCGGCGTCGTGGGCCCCGACGGGGGAACTCTCTCTCGGCAGGGGGAGTCCTTCCAGTCTTACCTGCATTCATCCGTGAAAACATTAGCTTGACTAGGACTACAGAGAACTATACTATGAAACACGTGGATGATTCTTCTACCTCAGCAGTCGCAGGTGGGCCCCAGAATGGCTCCTCTGCGCCCGGTGCTTCCGACGACGGCAGTCAGGTCCACGTCGGCTCGCGACTGCGCGAGCTGCGCGTCGGCAGGCGCATGACCCTCAAGGTCGTCGCCGACAAAGCCGGTGTCTCGGAGGGATTCCTCAGCCAGGTCGAGCGCGGACGCACCGCGCCCAGCCTGAAAACGCTCCAGGCGGTCGCCCACGCGCTCGGCCTCGAGGTCGGCGACCTCTTCGTCGACCCCGACTTCGAGCTTCCCCACTTCACCCCCAAGGCGGCCCGCGCGGTGGTCGAAATCGGCTCGCTCACCAAGCGCCGGGTCACCCCCAGCGCGGTGACCACGCTGGAGGTCCTGGCGGGCCAGTTCGAGGTCGGCGGCAGCGCCGGCTCGCCCTACACGCACGGCGACTCCGACGAGGTGGCGATCGTCCTCAGCGGCTCGATCCGGGCCGAGGTCGACGGCAAGGAGTTCGACATGGGCCCCGGCGACAACCTGATCTACCGCAGCTCGATGACCCACACCTTCCACAACATCGGCGACACCGAGGCAGAGATGCTCTGGGTGATGTGTCCGCCGAGCTGGTGAGCGCAAGCGGGTGATGGGCGCACACGTCGGAGTCGACACCGGAGGGACGTTCACCGATCTCGTCGCCACCGACGCCGCCGGGCGCCTCAGCGTCGCGAAGACGCTCTCCACCCCCCGCCACCCGGCCGAGTCGACCCGCAACGGGCTCGCCAAGGCGGGCCTCGACGGGCGCGGCGACGTCCTCTCGCTCGCCCACGGCTCGACCATCGCGACCAACGCGCTGATCGAGCGCGAGGGGGCGACGGTCGGGCTGATCACCACCGCCGGCTTCACCGACGTGCTGCAGATCCAGCGCGTCGTCCGTCCCCACTCCTTCGACCTCGACTGGGTGCGGCCCGACCCGCTCGTCCCGCGGGAGCTGGTCCGCGGCGTCGCCGAGCGGGTCGACGCCGCCGGCGGCGTGGTCAGGCCGCTGGCCGAGGACGAGGTGCGGGAGGCGGCGCGCGAGCTGCGCGCGGCCGGCGCCGAGGCGATCGCGATCTCCTTCCTCTTCTCCTTCCTGAACCAGGAGCACGAGCGCCGCGCCCGCGAGCTGGTCGCGGCGGAGCTGCCCGGCGTGCCGGTCTCGATCTCCAGCGAGGTCTTCGGCCAGTGGCGCGAGTACGAGCGCACCAGCACCTGCACCATCGACGCCTTCCTCCGCCCGGCGGTCGGCCGCTACGCCGACTCGCTGCGCCAGATGGCCGACGACCTCGCCTTCGGCGAGCTGCTCGTCGCCCGCTCCAACGGCGGCACCCAGACCCCCGAGGGGGCGAAGGCGAGCCCGGTCTCGATGGTCCGCTCCGGCCCCGCCTGCGGGGTGATCGCGAGCGCCGAGGTCGGCCGCGCGACCGGCCACCCGAACCTGCTGATCGCCGACATGGGCGGGACCAGCTTCGACACCGGGATCATCCACGAAGGTCGCCCCGAGCTGACCACCCAGGCCGAGCTCGAGTGGGGGATCCCGATCGCGGTGCCGATGGTCGACGTGCGCTCGGTCGGCGCCGGCGGTGGCTCGATCGGCTGGCTCGACCCGGCCGGCCTGCTGCGGGTCGGCCCGCAGAGCGCCGGCTCCGAGCCCGGCCCGGCCTGCTACGGCCGCGGCGGCGAGGCGCCGACGATCACCGACGCCAACCTCGCCCTCGGCCGGCTCAGCCCCGACCTGCCGCTGGCCGGCGACGTCACCCTCGACGTCGAGGCCTCCCGCGCGGCGCTGCAGACCCTCGCCGGGCCGCTCGGCCTCGCGGTCGAGGAGGTGGCGCTGGGGATGCTGGCGATCGCCGACAACCGGATGGCGCAGGCGCTGCGGCTGGTCTCGATCGACCGCGGCCACGATCCTCGCGACTTCGCCCTGATCGCCTTCGGCGGCGCCGGCCCCCTGCACAGCGGCGCCCTCGCCCGCGTGCTCGGGGTCGAGCGCGTGGTCGTGCCGATGCTGCCCGGGGCCTTCTCGGCCTTCGGCGCCCTGCTCGCCGACACCCGCTTCGACTACATGCAGACCTTCATCACCCGCGCCGCGACCGCCGCCGACCGGGCGCGGATCGTCGACATCTTCGCCTCCCTCGAGCGCCGCGCGAGCGAGGACTTCGCCGCCGAGGGCGTCGGCGGCGAGCCGGCGTTCGAGCGCTCGATCGAGATGCGCTACGCGGGCCAGAACTGGGAGCTCGAGGTGCCGGTCGAGGCCCCGGTCGACGACGCCGCCCTCGACCGCGCCCGGGAGCGCTTCCACCGCGAGCACGACGCCCAGTTCGGCTGGCACATCGCCGACGGCTCGCTGGAGCTGGTCAACTTCAAGCTGATCGCCTCCCAGCCGCGCTCCCGCCCCGACCTCGCGCCGCTCGCCGAGGGCCCGCTGCCGGAGCCGATCGAGCGGCGCCAGGTGCGCTTCGCCGAGGACGACGCCGCCCGCCCGATCCCCGTCTACTGGCGCGAGGAGCTGCGCGCCGGCAACCGGGTCGAGGGGCCGGCGCTGGTCGCCGAGACCACCTGCACCACCTTGCTGCACCGCGGCGACTCGCTGGTCGTCGATCCCGAGGGGCACCTGATCGTCGAAGTCGAGCAGGAGGGGGCGAGCTGATGGCGAGCGCCGCGGAAACCGCCGGCACCGTCGCCGCGCCGCTGGCCACCGACCCGGTGACCCTCGAGGTGGTGCGCAGCCACCTGGTCACCACCTGCCGCGAGATGGGCATCGCGATGATGCGCACCTCCTACTCGCCGATCTTCAACGAGGGCCTCGACTTCAGCTGCGTGATCTTCGACGGCAGCGGCGAGATGGTCGCCCAGGCCGACTTCTGCCCGGCGATGATCGGCGCGATCGTGCACGTGGTCGAGTGGGCGATCAAGGAGGTAGGCCCGGAGAACATGGAGCCGGGTGACGTGATCCTCCACAACGACCCCTACCGCAACGGCTGCCACCTGCCCGAGTTCATGGTGCTGAAGCCCTGCTTCGTCGACGGCGAGATCGTCGCCTACGCCGCCAACATCGCCCACATGGTCGACATCGGCGGCATGGTCCCCGCCGCCTTCGGTGACACCCGCAACATCTTCCAGGAGGGGCTGCGCTTCCCGCCGGTGAAGATCTACCGCGACGACGAAGAGGTCGAGGACCTGTTCAAGGTGCTGATCTCCAACGTCCGCACCCCGGAGTACGCCTACGGCGACCTGAAGGCGATGATCGGCTCGCTCTACCTGGCCGAGCGCCGCATCCGCGAGGTCGTCGACCGCCACGGCGTCGCCGCCTTCCACCAGTGCGCCGAGGACATCAAGACGGTCTCCGAGCGCCTCGCCCGGGCGGCGATCGAGGAGCTGCCCGACGGCGAGTACGAGTTCGCCGGGGCGATCGAGGACGACGGCGTCGACCCCGACGCGGAATGGACGATCAAGGTCAACCTGGTGGTCGACGGCGACGAGGTGATCGCCGACTACACCGGCTCCAGCCCGCAGTCGGGAGGCCCGGCGAACCAGACCTGGGGGGTCACCGCCTCGGCCACCTACGCGGCGATGTTCAACGTCTTCGGCGCGATCCCGTTCAACCACGGCTGCTACCGGCCGATCTCGGTGATCGCTCCGCCCGGCACCTTCGTCAACGTCGAATACCCCGGCTCCTGCGTGGGCGGCAACTCGGACTCCTCGCCGACCTCGGTCGACGTCGTCCTCGGCGCGATCTCCGCGGCCGCCGGCAAGGGCACCGCCTCCGACGGCGACACCCACGGGATCCTCTCGCTCGGCGGCGTCGACCCGCGCGACGGCCGGCCCTTCGCCCACCTCTACTTCGACGGCTTCGGCTGGGGCGGCCGCTACAGCCACGACGGCAACGACTGCCAGGTGGGCAAGACCTCCAACTGCGCGAACACGCCGATCGAGGTGCTGGAGACCCGCTACCCGCTCGAATGCGTCGAGTACGGGCTCAACACCGGCGCCGCCGGCCGGCCCGGCGCGGGCCGCCACCGCGGTGGCTTCGGCACCCGGCGGGTGCTGCGGATCAAGTCGCCGGAGATGACGGTCAGCGCCCACACCAACCGCAACAAGCTGCGCCCCTGGGGGGCGGACGGCGGCGAGGACGGCGGCAACTGCCAGGTGCTGATCCGGCGCCGGGGCGAAGACGAGTGGCGGACCACCGTCGACCTGTTCGGGACCGCCTCGCCGGGCAAGTTCTCCAACCTCACCCTGCACGAGGGCGACGAGATCGAAGTGGCCCTGCCCGGTGGCGGCGGCTACGGCGACCCCCGCACCCGCGACCCGGAGCTGGTCGCCGAGGACGTGCGCCGCGGCTACTACACCGCCGCCGAAGCGGCCTCCGTCTACGCGGTCGAGCTGGAGGCCGACGGCTCCGTCGCGGCCGCCGCCACCGCGCGCCGGCGGAACGGGGGGAGCTGATGTACCGGGAGGTGAACCAGATGTCGCGCTGCGCCAACTGCGGGATCCTGGTCCCCACCCAGGAGGTCCCCTTCGCCCACCACGGGCACGACCTGGTCGCCTGCTCGCAGAAGTGCGTGCGCCTCTACGACGCCTACCGCTACCCGCGGTACCGCGAGCAGATCGAACGGGCCGAGGCGGCGGGGGAGACCACCCGCGCCCTCGGTTACGCGACCGCGGACTGACCGCCGCGGAGCCCGCCGGGCCGCCTCGCCGCGGACGGCTTTTTAGCGATCAAATAACAAGATCCAAAATTGTTACTTGACCCGCATAAAAGAAAACTGTACTGTGTGTATATGAAGCAGTCTCATCCTTCACCCGGCACATGTAACTGCTCAAGTCAGCGTTTCCTGGCTTCAAACAGTGAGCATTTGCAGCAGTTTCTTGCTGCCCGGGACGTCTTCCGTCCAGCCCCGTCCGCATGGTGACCCCGGACACCGCCCCGTCGGCCTCGCTGGTCGACGGGGACGAGACGACCGCCCGGCTGCGGCCCGCGATCGAGCTGACCGGGGTGACGAAGCGCTACGGCGACGTGCTCGCCGTCGACGCGCTCGACGTCGAGATCGCCCAGGGTGAGTTCTTCGCCCTGCTCGGCCCCTCCGGCTGCGGCAAGACCTCGACCCTGAAAATGATGGCCGGCTTCGAGCTGCCCGACAGCGGCGAGGTGCTGCTCGAGGGCGAGGTGGTGACGCGCACGCCGCCGTTCCATCGCGACGTCAACCTGGTCTTCCAGGACTACGCCCTCTTCCCTCACCTGAACCTCCGCGACAACGTCGCCTTCGGGCTGAAAATCAAGGGCGTCAGCCGGGCCGAGCGCCGGCGCCGCGCCGACGAGATGCTGGCGCGGATGGAACTCCCGGGGCTCGGCGACCGCCGCATCGCCGAGATCTCCGGTGGCCAGCAGCAGCGCGTCGCCCTCGCCCGCGCCCTGATCAACCACCCCAAGGTGCTGCTGCTCGACGAGCCGCTCGGCGCCCTCGACCTGAAGCTGCGCCGGGCGATGCAGCTGGAGCTGAAGGCGATCCAGCGCGACGTCGGGATCAGCTTCGTCTACGTCACCCACGATCAGGAGGAGGCCCTCGCGATGGCCGACCGGATCGCCGTGATGAGCGCCGGCAAAGCGCTGCAGATCGGCAGCCCGCGGGAGATCTACGACCATCCGTCGAACCGCTTCGTCGCCGACTTCATCGGCGAGTCGAGCTTCCTGCGCGGCAGCCGCGGCGGCGCCGACGGCGCCTTCGTCAGCTTCGAGCTGCCCGACGGCCGGCGGATCAAGGCGCGCCCCGGCAGCTCCGAGAGCGCCGGCGACGCGGTGGCGATGATCCGCCCCGAGCACACCACCCTCCACGCCGAGGGGACCGAGTCCCCGGGCTCGGAGTGGAACCAGATCGGCGCCACTGTCGGCGAGCTCGAGTACGGCGGCTCCGACGTCCACTACTTCGTCAACACCCCGAGCGGTGACCGCGTCCAGTCGCGGATGCCCGCCTCGGCCGAGACCTTCGAGCCCGGGACGCGGGTGCAGATCCGCTTCCCGGTCGTCCGGACCGTCGTCGTCAACACCGACGCGACGGTCGAGCCCGAGCCAAGTCCCGACACAGGAGGCAGCGCAAACGATGACAACTGACAAGAGAGGCACCTCGAAGGGGTGGCGCCGGAGGGCGTTGCGCCTCTCCCTCCTCGGGCTGGTCGCGGCAGCACTCGCCGCGCTGCTCGCCGCCTGTGGCGGCGGCAGCGGCTCGAGCAGCAGCGGCGACGGCGGATCCAACGCCGCCTCCGGCAACGGTGAAACCGCCAACGTCTCGCTCGAAGGCAACCCGAAAGCCTGCGGCTCGCTGAACCTCTACACCTGGGAAGGCGAGGCGCCGGAATCGCTCCTGAAGCCGTTCGAAGCGAAGTACGGGGTGAAAGTGAACCCCAGCTACATGACCTCCAGCGCCGAGGCGATCGCGAAGCTCGCGGCCGGGGCGACCAAGCAGTACGACATGGTCATCGCGGCGGCGGAAATCATCCTGCCGATGCGGCAGGCCGGGGTGATCAAACCGATCGACCCGGCGCTGATCGACGAATACGAAAAGCTCTTCTCGTTCGCCACCGAACCGATGGAAGAAGAAGGCGAACTGTGGGCGCTGGCGTCCGACTGGGGTGTGAACCCGTTCCTCTACTCGACCGAAGTGATGAGCAAGGAACCGACCAGCTGGGCCGACCTCTGGAATCCGGAACTCAAGGGTCAGGTCTCACTGTGGGAAGACGTCTCCCTGATCTGGGTCGGCGCCTCGGCGCTGGGGATGGACAAAAACCCCGAAGAACTGTTCAACCTGAGCCAGGAACAGCTCGACGAAATCCGCGACAAAATGCTCGAACTCAAAGGCAACGTCCGCACCATGTGGTCGAGCGGCGGTGACCTGATCCAGCTCTACGCCAACAAAGAGGTCGGCGCCTCGATGGGCTGGACCTACGTCCTCAACGAACTCAAAGCGAAGGGCGCCCCGGTCAAGGAAGCGCACATCAAGGACATGGGCGCGCAGGCCTGGACCGAGGGTCCGGCGCTGAGCAAGGACATCAGCCCCGACTGCGAAGCGGCGGCATACGAGTTCATGAACTACCTCGTCTCGCCGAAAGGCCAGCTGGCCCTCTCGTCGTCGAGCGGCTACACCCCGGTGAACCCGGCGACGAAGCCGCTGATGTCGAAGGAAGAACAGGAAGCGACGGGCATGAACGACCCGAAGAAGTTCCTCGGCAGCGCGATCGTGAAGAAAGCGCCGGCCGATCCGGAAGCGTACAACCAGACCATGCAGGAAATCATCGCCGGCCTCAGCTAGCCCGGCGACCGAATCTCCCGCACGATGTCCGCGATCCGCCGCCACCGATGGCTGCAGGCCCTCCTCCTGTTCGGGCCTGCCGCCATCTGGGCGGCGGCGTTCATCGTCTTCCCGGTGGTGGAGGCGGTGAAAATGAGCCTCTCCCAGATCGAGTACTACCACCTGGTACACGACTGGACGCTGAAAAACTTCGAAACGTTCTTCTCCAACCCGCTGTACACCGACGCGCTGGTGCGCTCGGCGGTGCGCGGCCTGATCGTCGCCGCGGCGGCGGTGGCGATCAGCCTGCCGCTCGCCCACTTCATCTCCTTCCGGGTGAAACGGCACCAGTTCGTCTGGTTCGCCGGGGTGGTCGTCGCCCTCTGGCTCGGCTACCTGCTGCGGATCGTCGGCTGGCGCATCCTGCTCGGCAACGACGGCGTGCTGAACGGCCTGCTGACCAGCGTCGGCATCCTCTCCCACCCGACCCGGGTGCTGGTCTTCAACCCGTTCGCGGTGATCCTGGTCCAGACCCACCTGGCGATGTCGTTCACCTTCATCCCGATCTTCGTCGTCATGCAGCGCGTCCCGCACCGGCTGATGCAGGCGGCGAGCGACCTCGGCGCGCCCCGCTGGCGGCAGATCCTCGAGGTCGAGCTGCCGCTGATCGCGCCCGGCGTGGCGGTCGGCTTCACCTTCGCCTTCGTCCTCTCCTTCGGTGACTACTTCGCCCCCCAGCTGGTCGGCGACCCCGGCTCGGTGGGGATCGCGAACCTCGCCTCCTCGCAGTTCGAACACGGCCTCGCCTGGCCGCTCGGCGCGGCGATCGGCGTGGTGATGATCGTCGCCGTGCTCGCCGTGCTGATGCTGCCCGCGGTGCTGATGTGGATCTACCGGCGCGTGATCGGGATCCGCTCGCGCCGCGGCGCCGACCCGGCCCAGGTCAACCCCGGCCCGCTGGTCGAGGAGGTGCCGGCATCGTGAGGGCGCGACTCGGATCGCTCGGCGTCGGCGTCGGGATCGGGCTGATCCTGCTCTTCCTCTACATCCCGGCGGTGATCGTCGCCGTCTACTCGCTGAACAAGGGCGCGGTGATGAGCTGGCCGCCGGAACTGCTCAGCTTCCACTGGTACTCGAAGGCCTTCGCCAACGAAGCGATGATGGAAGGGCTGAAGAACTCGGTGATCGTCGCCCTGGTCAGCGTCTCGATCGCCGTCCTCCTCGGCGTCCCCGCCGGGCTCGGCGTCGACCGCTTCCAGTTCTTCGGCAAGACCGCCTTCCAGCGGCTGCTGATGCTGCCGTTCCTGATGCCGGGGCTGATCAGCGGGCTGACCCTGCTGACGGTGATCCTCGACTTCCAGCTCGAACTGTCGCTGATGACGGTGATCATCGCCCACGCGACGATGCTGATCGCGATCGTGGTGATCCAGATGGCGGTGGTGCTCGACCGCTGGGACCGCTCGCTCGAGCTCGCCGCCCAGGACCTCGGCGCCAACGAGATCCGCACCTTCTTCTACGTCACCTGGCCGAACATCCGCGCCGCGATCGTCGGCGCCTCGCTGCTCGGCATCGCGATCTCGCTCGACGAGACCGCGCGCACCGCCTTCGTGGTCGGTGAATCGGACACCTTGCCGATCGTCGTCCTCTCCAGTCTGCGGCGGACGCTGACTCCGGAAATCAACGCGATCGGGACCTTGGTCCTGGTCATCTCGCTGGTCGGCGTGATCATCTGGTCGAAATTCGGCGCCGCCGACCTGGCCCGGGAATAGGGCTCCGCAAGGGCCCGGAAGGGAAGCACCAGTGCTACGCATCGGCATCGACATCGGCGGCACCTTCACCGACCTCACCGTGCTCGAGGACTCGGGTCGCGCCCACCTCTGGAAGGAGCCGACGACCCCCGCCGACCCGATGGCGGCGATCCTCAGCGGCCTCGAGGGGATGGCGGGCAGCCTCGGCCGCCCGGTCGACCGGCTGCTCGGCGAAGCGCGCCTGCTGGTCCACGGGACGACGATCGCCACCAACACGGTGATCCAGCGCAACGGCCCGCGGATCGGCCTGCTGGCGACCCAGGGCTTCCGCGACGTCCTCTACTTCCGCGACGCCTGGAAGCCGGAACGCTTCAACATGCGCTTCGCGCCGCCGCGGCCGTTCGTCGACCGCTTCCTCCGCCAGGGGGTCGCCGAGCGGATCGACCCGTCCGGGCAGGTGGTGACGCCGCTCGACGAGGACGAGGTGCGCCGCCACGCCGCCTACCTCGGCGAGCACGGGGTGGAGGCGGTGGCGGTCGCCTTCCTCTGGTCGATCGTCAACCCCGTCCACGAGCACCGCGCCGCCGAGATCCTGCGCGAGGAGCTGCCCGACGCCTACGTGATCTGCTCGGCCGACGTCGTCCCCGAGATCCGCGAGTGGGAGCGCACCTCGGCCGCCGTCCTCTCCGCCTACATCCTGCCCGGGATCGACGGCTACTTCCGCCGGCTGAAGAGCGACGTCGCCGCCGCCGGGCTCGGCGAGGACCCGCTGATCATGCAGCTGAACGGCGGCTGCGCGCCGATCGACGAGGTCCTCAAGCGCCCCGTCTACGCCCTCCACTCGGGCCCGGCGGCGGCTCCGGCGGCGGCCGCCTACCACGCCGGCCGGCGCGGCCTCCGCGACGTGATCACGATCGACATGGGCGGCACCAGCTTCGACGTCTGCCTCGTCCGCGAAGGGCAGGCCGCCCGTTCGCGCTCGATCCGGGTCGACCAGCAGCCGGTCGGGGTGGAGGCGGTCGCCGTCCACTCGGTCGGCGCCGGCGGCGGCTCGATCGCCTACGTCGACGAGGGCGGCGCGCTCGGCGTCGGCCCGCGCAGCGCCGGCTCGGTCCCCGGCCCGGCCGCCTACGGGGCGGGCGGCAGCGAGCCGACCGTCACCGACGCCAACGTGGTGCTCGGCTACCTCGATCCGGAGTCCTTCCTCGGCGGCCGCCGCGAGCTGCGCGCCGACCTCGCCGAGGCGGCGATCGCGGCGGGCGTCGGCGCGCCGCTCGGCCTCGACCCGGTGGCCGCCGCCGCCGGCGTGATCCGCGTCGTCAACGCCTCGATGACGGCGGCCGTCCGCGCCGTCTCGGTAGAGCGCGGGCTCGACCCGCGCAACTTCGCCCTCGTCGTCGGCGGCGGCGCGGGCGGCCTGCACGCCTCGGCGCTGGCCCGTGACCTCGGCATCGCCCAGGTCGTGATCCCGCGCGAGGCGGGCACGCTCTGCGCCTTCGGGATGACCGTCACCGACGTCCGCCACGACTACCTGCAGGCGCTCCACTGCACCTCCGACAGCCTCGACTCGACCGCCCTCGACGAGCTCTACGCCGGGCTCGAGGAGCGCGGCCGGGCGCGGCTCGGCGAGGACGGCTTCGCCGCCGCGGAGATCCACCTCGAGCGCTCGGTCGACGCCCGCTACCCGGGCCAGGTCTACGAGCTGACGGTGGCGATCCCGACCGCCGAGCGCTACGGGCCCGAGCACCTGGCCCAGATCGCCGACGCCTTCCACGCCGAGCACGAGCGCCAGTTCGGCTACCGCCGCGAGGAGCTGCCGATCGAGTTCCTGCACTGGCGGGCGGCCGCCGTCGGCCGCATGGAGCTCCAGCACGAGGCCGCCGCCGCGGCGGTCGAGACGGCGGGCGCGGCGGAGCCGATCGGCGGGCGCCGGATCTACGTCCCGGCCCTCGGCGAGGTCACCGAGGTGCCGCTGTTCAAGGTCGAGGGGCTCGCCACCGGCAGCCGCGTCGACGGCCCCGCGGTGGTCGCCGGCGACACCACGACGATCCTGCTCGAACCCGGCGACGTGCTGCGCTGCGACGAGGAGGACAGCTTCCTGATCGAGATCGGCGGCGTCGCCCCACGCCGTGCCGCCGCCACCGCCAACCGAGAGGAGACGGCCTGATGGACCAGGTCACATTCAGCGTGATGATGCGCCGGCTGGAGAGCATCTCGCTGGAGATGACGCAGGCGCTCGAGCGCTCCGCCTGGAGCTCGATCATCGCCCTCTGCCACGACTTCTCCTGCGTGATCTACGACGCCAAGGGCCGCCAGCTCTCCGTCCACGACCCGATCCCGGCGCTGGTCACCTCGCTGGAGCTGGTGGTCGACGCGATCGAAGACGGCTTCGGCGCCGACATCGGCGACGGCGACGTCTTCCTCTGCAACGACCCCTACCGCGGCAACACCCACGTCGGCGACCTGGTGATCTCGCGCCCGGTCTTCGTCGAGGGGCGGCTGATGTTCTGGCTGATGATCAAGGCGCACCACATCGACGTCGGCGCCTTCGAGCCCGCCTCCTGTACCGCCGCCGCCCGCGACACCTTCCAGGAGGGCCTGCAGATCCCGCCGCTGAAGATCGTCGCCGCGGGCACGCCGCGCCTCGACGTGCTCGAGCTGATCCTCTCCAACGTCCGCCTCCGCAACCTGGTCGAGGGCGACCTGCTCGCCCAGATCGGCTCGGCCGAGCGCGGCCACCGGCTGATCCTCGAGTTCTGCGACGAGTTCGGGCTGGAGACGGTGGAGGAATACGGCGAGGAGGTGATCGCCTACGCCGACCGCCGCATGGGCGCGGTGATCGAGCGGATCCCGGACGGCACCTACCGCGGTTCCGGCTGGGTCGATTCCGACGGCTACGCGGTCAAGAACGTGCCGGTCGAGGTGACGGTCGAGGTCAGCGGCGACCAGGTGGTGGTCGACTTCGAGGGGACCGGGGCGCAGGCCGAGGGCGGCTTCAACAGCTCGGTCGCGACGACCCTGACCGCCGGCCGCCTGCCCTTCCTCTTCTACGCCGACCCCGACATCCCCCACAACCAGGGCTGCTTCAACCACATCGAGGTGCGGGCGCCGAAGGGGACGATCGCCAACCCCGAGTACCCGGGCTCGACCTCCTGCGCGACGGTCGTGCCGGCGACGATGTTCCACGACGCGATCAACAAGGCGCTCGCCGGGGCGGTCCCGGAGATGGTCCACGCGGGCACCGCGCGCTGCTCCAACGTGCCCCAGTTCTACGGCGTCGACGAGGAGACCGGCGAGGAGTGGGCGATGATGATCTTCAACAACTGCGGCGGCTCCGGCGCGGTGAAGGAGGCCGACGGCTGGCCGCTGCTCGAGTCGGTGGCGGCGATGGGCGGCCAGAAAGCGCTGCCGATCGAGCAGATGGAGCTGCTCTACCCGGTGCGGGTGGAGGAGATGGAAGTCGAGCCGGACTCGATGGGCTTCGGCACCACGATCGGCGGCTTCGGCGTGCGCTTCACGCTGCGGCCGCTGAAGGGCTCGATGGCCTGCATCACCTTCGGCGACGGCACCGCCAACCCGCCGCACGGGGTCCTCGGTGGCACCCCGGCGATCGGCGGCGGCCAGTTCGTCGAGGAGGTGGAGTCCGGCAGGCGGACCTTCGTCTCGGCCTCCGGCCACGTCAGCATCGGTCGCGGCGACAGCTGGACCGGCGTCGCCACCGGCGGCGGCGGCTACGGCAGCCCGCTGGAGCGCGACGCCGAGCGCGTCCGCCAGGAGGTCCGCGACGGAATCGTCAGCCGCACCGCGGCGACGGAGATCTTCGGTGTCGTGATCGGCCCGGGGGATGACCCCGAGCTCGACGACGAGGCGACGCGGGCGCGGCGGGCGGAGCTCGCCCGGCGCGAGCGCCCCCTGGTCGAGCCGACCGAGCCTGAAGCCGCGACCTGGGTCGAGGAGAACCTCCGGCCCGGCGACGTGTACCTCGAGAACCCGACTGTCGATTAGAGGAGGCGAGCCCAACCCCATGGAGCCCACCCAGACGATGACCAACCCGACCGCCGCCGAGGCGGCCGGAGGGGCCTACGACCCGATCACCTTCAGCGTGATCCTCAGCCGCTTCGACGCGATCGTCGAGGAGATGACGAGGGTCCTCGAGAAGTCGGCCTGGACCTCGATCCTCGCCCTCGCCCACGACTACTCGTGCGCGATCTACGACGCGGTGCCGCGGCAGGTCTCGATGTACGACGCGCTGCCGATCCACACCGCCTCGCTGCACATCGCGGTGCGCGAGATCGCGGAGGCGTTCGAGGGCGAGATCAATCCCGGCGACGTCTTCCTCTTCAACGACCCCTACTCGGGCAACACCCACGTCGGTGACTTCGTCACCGCGGCGCCGGTCTTCAGCGACGGCCGGCTCGTCTTCTGGTCGGTGACCAAGGGACACCAGATGGACACCGGGGCCTACATCCCCAGCTCGGTCGTCGCCTCCGCCGCCGACATCTACCAGGAGGGGATCACGATCCCGCCGATGAAGATGGTCGAGGGCGGCGAGCTGCGCCAGGACTTCTTCCGCCTGCTGCTGGCGAACCTGCGCTACGCCGACCTGATCGAGGGCGACCTGCGCGCCCAGATCGGCTCGATCGAAAAGGCGCGGCAGCGGATCGAGGAGCTCTGCGAGGCCTACGGCACCGACGTCGTCCTCCGCTACGTCGACGAGATCATCGACTACTCCGGCCGTCGCGCCGGGCAGGAAATCGCCTCGATGCCGGACGGCCGCTACGAGGCCGAGGGCTGGATCGACTCCGACGGCTTCGGCCACGAGCACATCCGCGTCCAGGTCGCGGTCGAGATCGAGGGCGAACGGGTGAAGGTCGACTACGCCGGCTCCGACCCGCAGGCCAAAGGCGGGGCCAACGGCAGCTACGCCACCTCGCAGGCGGCCGGCGCGGTGCCGTTCCTCTACTACATCGACGCCGACATCCCGCACAACCACGGGGTGATCGACCACGTCGACGTCTCGGCCGAAGAGGGGACCGTCTGCTACGCCAAATTCCCCGCCTCGACCAGCGTCGCCACGATCGTCCCCTCCGACCTGATGCAGGACGTGGTCAACCGGGCGATGGTCGAGGCGATGCCGGAGCGGGTCCCGGCGGGCGGCGCCCGCTGCGGCAACATCCCGCAGTTCGCCGGCAACGGCGCCGACGGGCACTCGCCGTGGGGCTTCATGCTCTTCAACAACGCCGGCGCCGGCGGCGCCGCCAAAGGCAACGACGGCTGGCCCCTCTGGTACAACCAGGCCGCCCTCGGCGGGATGAAAATCCAGCCGATCGAGCAGCTCGAGCTGCTCTACCCGGTGCGGATCGAGCGCTGTGAGATCGACACCGACTCGGTCGGCTTCGGCCAGTGGCTGGGCGGGCCCGGCAACGTCTGCGCGGTGCGTCCGCTGGTCGACGAGATGGTGACGATCACCTTCGGCGACGCCGCCTCCAACCCGCCCCACGGGGCGATGGGCGGCGGCCAGGGCTCCGGCGGCGGCCAGTACGTCGAGGACGAGGCGACCGGCAGGCGCCGCTTCGTCTCCTCCAGCGGCGCCTTCAAGGTCGACCACACGCACGAGTTCTACGTCGGCGTCTCGACCGGCGGCGGCGGCTGGGGCAACCCGTACGAGCGCGACGCCGAGCAGGTGCGGATCGACGTCCGCGACGGGATCGTCAGCCGCGAGGCGGCCGCCGCGGTCTTCGGCGTCGTCCTCTCCGCCGACGCCGACCCGGCGATCGACGCCGAGGCGACGGCGGCCAAGCGCGCCGAGCTGGCGAAGGCGCCCAGCCCGGTGGTCACCCCTACCGAGCCGAACGCCTCGCCCTGGTTGAAGGACCAGATGCGCGACGGCGACACCTACGAGCTCGACCCGCTGCTCTAGGCGCGGCGAAGAGATAAGGAGATTCAAGAGATGAGTTACCGGATCGGTGTCGACATCGGCGGCACCTTCACCGACTTCACCGTCGCCCGCGAGAGCGGCGAGCTGCTGCTCTGGAAGCAGGACTCGACCCCTGACGACCCGGGCCGTGCCGTGGTCCAGGGCCTCGCCGCGGTGGCCGAGCAGCTGGACACCGACGTCGAGGGCCTGCTCGGCGAGACCGAGCTGTTCGTCCACGGCACCACGGTGGCGACCAACATGCTGATCCAGCGCAACGGGCCGACGATCGGCCTGCTCTGCACCGAGGGCTTCCGCGACGTCCTCTACTTCCGCGACGGCTACAAGCCGGAGCGCTTCAACATGCACCTGGAGCACCCGCGGGAGCTGGTCGACCGCTGGCTGCGGATCGGCGTCCCCGGGCGCTTCGACCCGAGCGGCGAGGAGGTGGCGCCGCTGGGCGAGGAGGAGATCCGCGCCGCCGCCGCCCAGTTCCGCGAGGCCGGCGTCCGCGCCGTCGCCGTCGCCTTCCTCTGGTCGATGCTCTACCCGCGGCACGAGCAGCGCGCGGCGGAGATCCTGCGCGAGGAGCTGCCCGGCGTCGACGTGATCTGCTCGGCCGACGTGCTGCCCGAGATCCGCGAGTGGGAGCGCACCTCGGCGACCGCGATGAGCGCCTACGTGATGCCGAAGATCCGCGAATACCTGACCGCCCTGACCGGGCAGCTGGAGGGCGGCGGGCTCGCCTCGCCGCTCCTGATCATGCAGATCAACGGCGGCTGCGCGCGGGTCCCGGAGATCCTCGCGCGGCCGGTCAACATCCTCGCCTCCGGCCCGGCGGCGGCGCCGGCGGCCGCCCTCCACTTCGCCGGCTCGGTCGGCGACAACCTGATCTCGGTCGACATGGGCGGCACCAGCCTCGACGTCTGCCTGATCGAAGACGGACGCGCGGCGATGAGCCGTGAGATCCAGGTCGAGGGCCAGCCGATCGGCGTCTCCGCGGTCGACGTCCACTCGATCGGCGCGGGCGGCGGCTCGATCGGCTGGGTCGACGCCGGCAACGCGTTGCGGGTCGGCCCGCGCAGCGCCGGCGCCAACCCGGGCCCCGCCTGCTACGACATCGGCGGCACCGAGCCGACGGTGACCGACGCCAACGTGGTGCTCGGCTACCTCAACCCGGACGCCTTCCTCGGCGGCCGGCGGCGGCTCCGCGACGACCTCTCGCGGGCGGCGGTCGACAAGTTCGTCGGCGAGCCGCTCGGCCTCTCGACCGTGGAGGCGGCGGCGGGGATCATCCGCGTCGTCAACGCCAACATGGTCGGCGCGATCCGCGCCGTCTCGGTCGACCGCGGCGTCGACCCGCGCCGCTTCACGCTCGTCTGCGCGGGCGGCGCCGGCGGCCTGCACGCCGCCGAGCTGGCCCGCGAGCTGGGGATCGAGAAGGTCTTCGTGCCGCTCGAGGCGGGGGTCTTCTGCTCCTTCGGGATGACCGTCACCGACGTCCGCCACGACCACGTCACGGCGCTGCACCAGGTGACCGACGCGATCGACCTCGACGCGGTCAACGCGACGATCGCCGAGATGGAGCAGGCGGCCCGCGCCGAGCTGCTCGAGGAGGGGTTCACGGAGGACGAGATCACGCTCGAGCGCGAGGTCGACGCCCGCTACCCGGGCCAGGTGCACGAGATCACGGTGCCGGTCCCCGGCACCGCGCAGCTCGGCCCGGCGGACATCGAGACGCTGGTCGGCTCCTTCCACGAGCAGCACCTCGCCCAGTTCGCCTACAACCGCACGACGATGCCGATCGAGTGCCTGCACTGGCGGGTCGCGGCGATCGGCGCCGGCGCCGCCCCGGCCCGTCCGGGGGCCGAGGCGGGCGAGGCCGAGGTGAAGCCGATGCGGACCACCGAGGCCTACTCGAGCGCCTCCGGCGAGGTCGAGGAGATGCCGATCTACGACGTCGCCACGCTCGGGCTCGGCGCCGCGGTGAGCGGCCCGGCGATCGTCGCCGCGCCGACCACCACGGTGGTGCTGCACGAGGGCGACGTGCTCGAGCGGCGCGACGCCGACGGGTTCCTGATCACCGTCGCGCCCGCCGCCGGGGCGGCGGGCAGCGCCCGCGCCGAGGCCGTGCCCGCCTAGATGGCAGGCGGTCCGTCAAGCGGGTGGGGCTGGCCCGGCGGCGCTGCCGTCGCGGTCAGCCTCAGCTTCGACGTCGACGCCGAGTCCGGCTGGCTCGGCGAGGGGGAGGAGTACCGACGGCGGATCACCACCCTCTCCGAGGGTGCCTTCGGGGTGCGCCGCGGGGTCCCGCGGATCCTCGAGCTGCTCGGCCGGCACGGCATCCCGGCGAGCTTCTTCGTCCCCGGCGACACCGCCGAGCGGCACGCCGGCCTGGTCGCCGAGCTGCTCGGCGGCGGCCACGAGATCGGCCATCACGGCTACCTCCACCTGCGCAGCGACAAGGTCTCCGCCGGGCTGCAGCGGGAGGAGATCGAGCGCGGGCTGGAGGCGCTGGCGAGCGCCGGGGCGCCGGTCCCGCGCGGCTATCGCTCGACCTCCTGGGAGCTGACCCCGGAGACCTTCGCGCTGCTGCGCGAGTTCGACTTCGCCTACGACTCAAGCTGCATGGGCGACGACCGTCCCTACCTGCAGGAGTGGGAGGGGGAGACGGTGCTGGAGCTGCCCGTGCACTGGTCGCTCGACGACTGGCCGCGCTTCGGCTGGAACATCGACGGCGGCGGCAACGTGGTCGGCACCGACGAGCTGCTCGCCTCCTGGCGGGGCGAGTTCGAGGCCGCCCGGGCGGAGGGCCGCCACGTCACCTTCACCATGCACCCCGAGGTGATCGGCCGCGCCTACCGCTTCGCCGCGCTGGAGACGCTGGTCGGCGAGATGGTCGCCGCCGGCGACGTCTGGTTCGCGACGCTCGCCGAGGTCGCCGACCACGTCGGGCCGCGGCTGCGCTCCGAGGCCCCTGCCTGATGGGATCCCGGGTCGTCGTCACCGCGGCGACGGCGCCCGGCGATCGGGGCCGCGAGTTCGGCGCCGCCCGCGCCGCTGACGTGCGGGCCTGCTGGGAGGGCTACCTGCGCTTCTTCGAAGCCGGCGAGCTCTGCGGGCGGGAGGAGATCGAAGGCTGGGGCGGCGAGGCGCTGGCGGCGAGCGGCGCCTGGTCGGCCGGGCTCGGCGAGGAGATCGAGGGGATCGCGGCCGGCGCCGGCCTCGCCCCGGAGGCGGTCGGCGCGCTCAACGCCCGCACCGAGCTGCTCGCCCGGGTCGCCCGCCGCGCCGCGGGGCCGGGGCGGGGCGAGTGCTCGGTCCTGGTCGCGCTGGAGGCCGCGGGCGGGCCGCTCGGCGCGCAGACCTGGGACTGGCACGAGGAGCTGGGGGAGACCTGGCTCGTCTGGGGCCTCGAGACCGCGGCGGGGATGCGCGTGCAGACGCTCACCGAGGCCGGGATCCTGGCGAAGATCGGGGTCAACTCGGCCGGCCTGGGGGTGCTGCTGAACGTGCTCCACCACGAGGACGACGCCTCGGTGCCGCTCGGGGTGCCGATCCACGTCCTGCTGCGCCGGCTCCTGGCCGAGTCGGAGTCGATCTTCGACGCCCTGCGGCTGCTGGCCGCGGCGCCGGTGGCGGCGTCGAGCGCGGTGACGCTGGTGGCCGCCGAAGATGGCGAGGAGACGGCGCTGAGCGCCGAGCTGCGGCCCGGCGCGGCGCCCGCCTACGTGCTCCCCGACGAGGCCGGCCTGCTCGTCCACACCAACCACTTCCTCGCCCCCGCGGCGGCGGCGGGCGATCGCGAGCCGACGATCGGCCCCGATTCGCTCTTCCGCCTCGAGCTGCTGCGGCGGCGGGCGGCGCGGCTGCGCGGCACTCGTCCCGGCGCCGCGGAGCTGCTCGCCCCGTTCCGCAGCCACCTCGGCCGCGGCGGCGCGATCTGCTGCCACCCCGAGCCCGGCGCCGGGCTCGGCGACCGCTACATGACGCTCGCCACCGTCCTCGTCGACCCGCTCGCCGGGCGCCTGCGGGTCAGCGAGGGCGGGCCCTGTCAGACCCGACATGACCAACAGGAGGTCATCGATGTACGCACGCATTGACAACGTCGATCTGCTCTGCACCGACGTCGAGAAGATCAAGGACTTCTACCACGGGGTGCTCGGCCTGCCGCTGCACTTCCCCTACGAGCCGGGCGAGGGCTGGGTGGCGCTCGACGCCGGCAACCTGACGATCTTCGTCTTCGAGACGACCAACGCCGACCGCGGCGAGCGGCGCACGCCGGAGAACGAGGTGAACCGGCCCGGCTGGGACTCGCTCGCCTTCGAGGTGGAGGACCTCGACGCCGAGATCGAGCGCCTCGACGGCAAGGTCGAGTGGGCGGCCGAGATCATCGACTGGCACCACCCGAGTGGTGCCTGGTACCGCTACCGGCCGCTCTACGACCCCGAGGGCAACATGTTCTACGTCACCGAGCCGCACCGTTGATAGAGCTGCGCAACGTCGTCGACGGCGAGGCCGTCGAGACGCTCGAGGGCGGGTCCGAGGAGGTGCTGAACCCGGCGACGGGGGAGGCCTTCGCGCGGGCGCCGCTCTCCGGCGCGGCCGACGTCGACCGCGCGGTGGCGGCGGCGCGGCGCGCCTTCGAGGCGCGGACCTGGTCGACGATCCCGCCCGCCGAGCGGGCGGCGGCGCTCTTGCGCCTGGCCGAGATATGCGAGGAGCGGGCGGCGGAGATCGCCGACCTCGAAGCGCAGGACGCGGGCAAGCCGCGCCACGCGGTGCTCGCCGACGAGGTGCCGGTGATGGCTGACGAGTTCCGCTTCTTCGCCGGCGCGGCGCGCACGCTCGAGGGGCGCGCGGCGGGCGAGTACATGGCCGGGCGCACCTCGTTCGTCCGCCGCGAGCCGGTCGGGGTGATCGGTCAGATCACGCCCTGGAACTACCCGCTGATGATGATGGTCTGGAAGATCGCCCCGGCGCTGGCGGCGGGCAACACGATCGTGCTGAAGCCCGCCGAGACGACCCCGGTGTCGACCCTGCGCTTCGCCGAGTGGGCGGCCGAGGTCCTGCCGCCGGGCGTCTTCAACGTGATCGGCGGGCACGGCGACCCGGCCGGGGCGGCGCTCGTCACCCATCCCGAGGTCGACATGGTCAGCCTCACCGGCTCGCCGCAGACCGGCAAGTGGATCGCCCGCGCGGCGAGCGACTCGCTGAAGCGGGTCCACCTGGAGCTCGGCGGCAAGGCGCCGGTGGTCGTCTTCGACGACGTCGAGTTGGCGGGCGCGACGGCGGCGATCGCCGGCGCCGGGTACTACAACGCGGGCCAGGACTGCACCGCCGCGACCCGCGTCCTCGCCGCGCCGCGGGTCTACGACGAGGTGGTCGCCGGGTTGGCGGCCGAGGCGGGGAAGCTCGTCCTCGGCGACACCATGGCCGCCGCCACGACCCTCGGCCCGGTCAACTCGGCCCGCCAGCGCGAGCGGGTCGAGGGCTTCCTCGAACGCCGCTCGGCGGGCGCCGAGATCGTCACCGGCGGCGGCCGCGGCGGGCTCCCCGGCTACTTCGTCGAGCCCACCGTGATCGCCGGCCCCGCCCAGGACGACGAGCTGATCCAGCACGAGATCTTCGGCCCGGTGATCACCGTGCAGCGCTTCGACGACGAGGAGGGCGCCGTCGCCTGGGCCAACGACTCCAACTACGGCCTCGCCGCCTCGGTCTGGACCCGCGACGTCGGCCGCGCGATGCGCGTCACCAACGCCCTCGACTTCGGCTGCGTCTGGATCAACGACCACCTGCCCTTCGTCTCCGAGATGCCCCACGGCGGCTTCAAGGAATCCGGCTACGGCAAGGACCTCTCGATCTACGGCCTCGAGGACTACACCCGCCTCAAGCACGTGATGGTCAGCCTGTCCTAGCAGCAAGCCCCCCCGCCGCGCGGTGAGTTCGCACTTATCGCCGCATAGCGGCGATAAGTG
>DATJUK010000122.1:0-8805 GCA_035502495.1 Solirubrobacterales bacterium | reverse complement strand
GACCGCCTCGGCGTCGTGCAGGTCGGCCTCGACCAGCTCCACCTCCCCACGCACCCCGAGCACGTCGAGGGCCGAGGGGCGCGGCCCACCGAGATCGGTCAGCCGCGGTCCGGGGCGGTCGAGCACCCGCACCTCGCTCCCCGCCGCCAACAAGCCGACGGCGAGATGTGAGCCGACGAAGCCGTGGCCGCCGGTGACCAGCGCCCGCCCGTCACTCATCCACGACACCGCCGTGTTGACGGGCCGAAAACTCCACCATGTCTGGACTTTTCGGCCCATCGACGTCGAAGCTCGGCCACGGAGCGGCGCCTCCGCGCCAGAGGTCGTCGAGCACCACGGCGTCCTTATAGGTGTCCATGCAGTCCCAGAAGCCTTCGTGGCGATGGGCGCGCAGCTGCCCGGCGGCGGCCAGCGCCTCGAGCGGCTCGCGCTCCAGCACCGAGCCGGGGCCGATCGAGCCGAGCGCTCCCGGCTCGAAGCAGAAGAAGCCGCCGTTGATCCAGTGCTCCGAGCGCGGCTTCTCGACGAATCCGGCGACCCGATCGCCGTCGAGCTCCGCCACCCCCCACTGCAGGTCGGGACGGACGACCGTCACCGTCGCCGCCAGGCCCGCGCCATGGTGCCCGTCGAGGAGCGCCCCGAGATCGACGTCCGCCACTCCGTCGGCATAGGTGGCGCAGAAGGTGTCGCCGCCGACCCGGTCGGCCAGCGCCGCGATGCGGCCGCCGGTCGGCGTGTCGAGCCCGGTGTCGACGCATTCGACCGAGATTCCCTGCGGCCACCCCTCGGCCGCGACGAAGCGCTCCACCTGCTCGCCCAGGTACCCCGTCGCCAGCAGGAAGCGGTCGAACCCCTGCGCGGCGTAGATGCCGATCACATGCCAGACGATCGGCCGGCCGCCGATCTCGACCAGCGGCTTCGGCAGCGTCTCGGTCTTCTCCCGCAGCCTCGTCCCGCGGCCGCCACAGAGAATCACGACCGGGGGCGTCGACTGTGCAGTTGTGCCGCCCATGGGGCGGCACAATCGCACGATTGCCGATGCGTGGTCGTCAGGGGCCGGCGCTTGCCTTCGTCAGGGTCAACACGACGCTCTCGCCGCCGTCCTTGGCCGCCCAGATTGTCACTTCCGTGCCTTTGACCTGCCCGCTCCTGACCTCGAACTCGTCGCCGTTGGGATATTGCTTCAGGCGCAGGTCGTCAGATGCGGGCAGGACGACGAAGTCCGTGGATGCGGACTGGTCTTCATGTCCGAACTGGAGCGCCGCCTGCCGAGCGCGTTGGCGAACCGAGAGATCGACCGCTGCCAACCCGAGGGCACCGAGGATCACCGCCGTCCCGGCCGCGATCGCGGCGATGATGATCGCCGGATCGCTCCCCGCCGCCGCCGGCACGGCGCCGAGGATCACGGCGATCAGCCCGGCTGCCGCACTCCCGACTTTCGTGACGTTGAAAGCGGACGTACGGATGTCTTCTTCTTCGCTGCCACCTGCGCTGGACGTCGGCGTCATGGTAAGCCTCCCCTGCTCGACTGGTTTTGCGGCAGCCGATCAGGTACGCCGGTGGTTGTCAATAGAGAAATCTTAGTATTTACAGGAGCTCATCCGCCGGCTACGGCCGGAAGGATGGTCACCTCGTCGCCCTCTTTGATCTGGGTCTCGAGGCCTTGCTGGAAGCGGATGTCCTCACCGGAGACGTAGACGTTGACGAAGCGGCGCAGGGTGCCGTCCTGGGTGATCCGCTCGCGCAGGTCGCCGTAGGCGGCGAAGACGGCGTCGAGCGCCTCGCCGACGTTGGAGCCCTCCACCTCGACCTCGGACTCGCCGCCGGTCGCGGCGCGCAGCTGGGTCGGGATCTTCACGGTGACACTCATCGGGCGGCTACCTCCTGGGCGAACTCGGCGTCGAAGCTGTCGAGACTCGGGTCGATCTCGTGCATGGAGAACGTATCGCGGGTCGCGTCGAGCGTCTTCAGCCCCTCGCCGGTGATGTAGGCGACGACCCGTTCGCCGTCGGCCAGCTCGCCCCGTTCGGCGAGCTTGCGCAGGACGCCGATCGTCACCCCGCCGGCGGTCTCGGTGAAGATCCCGGTGGTCTCGGCGAGCAGCTTGATCGCTTCGCGGATCTCCTGGTCGGAGACCGAGTCGATGCCGCCGCCGGTCCGGCGGGCGTGCTCGACCGCGTAGGGCCCGTCAGCCGGATCGCCGATCGCGAGGCTTTTGGCGATCGTGTCGGGACGCTGCGGCTTGCACACGTCCCAGCCTTCGGCGAAGGCGGTCGCGACCGGGCTGCAGCCCGTCGCCTGGGCGCCGTTGACGGTCGGCTGGGCGCCCTCGACCAGGCCGAGGTCGAGCCATTCCTGGAAGCCGCGCCCCAGTTTGGTGAAGAGCGAGCCGGAGGCGATCGGGCTGACCACCCGGTCGGGCAGCTGCCAGCCGAGCTGCTCGACCGTCTCGAAGGCGAGGGTCTTCGAGCCCTCGGCGTAGTAGGGCCGCAGGTTGACGTTGACGAAGGCCCACGGGTGCTCGTCGGCGAGCTGCGTGCAGAGCCGGTTGACGTCGTCGTAGTTGCCGCGCACGCCGACCAGGTTGGTGCCGTAGATCCCGGTCGCGAGCAGCTTCTGCTCCTCCAGGTTGGCGGGGACGAAGACGTAGGAGTCGAGCCCGGCGGCGGCGGCGTGGGCGGCGACCGCGTTGGCGAGGTTGCCGGTCGAGGCGCAGGCGACGGTCTCGAAGCCGAGCTCCTGGGCCTTGGCGATCGCCACCGCGACCACCCGGTCCTTGAACGAGTGGGTCGGGTTGGCGGCGTCGTTCTTGATCCAGATCTCAGCGCCCGTCCCGAGCCGCTCGGCCAGCCGATCGGCCTTCAGCAGCGGCGTCAGCCCCGGCTCCAGCGGGTCGCCGGGACGGCCGGAGAAGGGCAGGAAGTCGGCGTAGCGCCAGATCCCCCGCGAACCGGCCTGGATCCGTCGTTTCGCCTCCGTCGCGTCGAGGTCCGAGTGGTCGTAGCTGACCTCGAGCGGGCCGAAACAGCGTTCGCAGAAATAGGCGGCGCCGAGCTCGTACTCGGCCCGACACTCCTTGCACTTCAAGCTCTCGACTGACATCCGATCCTTCCTTTGCCTGAAACCAAAAAAACCTCCGCCACGTGGGGCAGAGGTCCGGATCGGACGTCCCCCACATCTGTCAGGCCGTGCGACCTGCTGGAGTTGGCACCTGCTCCGGACCGCGAGGTCCGAAATGGTTGCCGGGGCTTCACTGGGCCAGTCCCTCCACCCCTCTAGATGTGGCGCTTATGTCGGGCGAAGCCTACCAGCCGCCGCGGGTCGCGTTTCCGCCGCGACCCAGACGGCTAACCTACGCGTGTGATCGCGATCCTCCCGCTCGACGAGACGAAGGGACCGGCCGATGCCGAACCTTCCGAAACCACGCCTGCGGCGCACCCGCCGCGGCGATCTCGTCGCGCCCGCGGAAGTCGCTGAGCCCCAGTCCCCCCGGGTCGAGCAGATCGAGTGGGGCGGCCTGCGCTGGGTGCACATCGAGCACCCGGGAGCGCTGGAGCGCGCCTGGCTGGAGGAGCACTTCGACTTCCACGCCCTCGACCTCGAGGACGTGCTCTCCCGAAACCAGCGGCCGAAGATCGACATCTACGACGAGTACCTGTTCAGCGTGCTGAACCTGCCGGTCTTCGACCGCGCGGCGAAGCGCCTCGGCGCGGGCGAGCTCGACCTCTTCGTCGGGCCCGACTTCCTGGTCACGATCCCGAACCAGCCGCTGCAGCCGGTCGAGTACCTGTTCGAGCGCTGCCGCTCCAAAGAGGAGCTCCGCGAGCAGCTCTTCTCGCGCGGCTCCGGCTACCTCCTCTACCGGCTGGTCGACGACTGCTTCGACTACTGCTTCCCGATGCTGCGCAAGATCGGCAACAAGCTCGACGCGCTCGAGGACGACATCTTCGAGGGCCGCTCCGAGGACATCGTCCGCGACATCTCCAACGCCAAGCAGGAGATCATCAACTTCCGCAAGGTGATCCGGCCGCAGCGGCCGGTGCTGCGCGACCTGGAGAAAGTGAAATCGCGCTACCTCTCCCCCGATTTCGACCTCGAGATCTACTTCGACGACATCGTCGACGCCCACGAGCGGATCTGGGACATGCTGGAGAACTACAAGGAGGTGATCGAGGCGCTCGAGGAGACCAACGAGTCGGTGATCTCGCACCGCCTCAACGACATCCTCCGCGTGCTGACCTCGATCAGCGTCGTGATCCTGCCGCTGACCCTGATCGCCAGCATCTGGGGGATGAACTCCGAGGTGCCGGGGCAGGACAACCTCGCCGCCTTCTTCATCGTGATCGGGGCGATGGTGGTGATCCTGATCGGGATGGTGATCTGGTTCCGCCGGCGGGGCTGGCTGTAGACCGCGCCGGCCGCCCGCCCGGCGCTTCCCATAGGCTCAGGGCCGGTGGCTAATTTCAGGATCTGGGCGCCCTGGCGCCTCGCCTACGTGTCGGACGCGGCCAAGGACATCGAGGAGGAGTGCATCTTCTGCGCGAAGCCCGCGCAGGACGACGACGAGGGCAACCTGATCGTCCACCGCGGCGAGCGGGCCTTCGTGATCCTCAACCTCTACCCGTACACGAACGGGCACCTGATGGTCGCGCCCTACGAGCACGTCGGGGCGATCCAGGAGATCCCGGCGGCGACGACGGCGGAGATGATGGCGCTCGCCCAGACCGCGATCCGCCGGCTCGAGGACGTCTACTCGCCGCACGGCTACAACGTCGGCTTCAACCAGGGCCGGATCGCGGGCGCCGGGGTCGAGCACCACATCCACATGCACGTGGTGCCGCGCTGGTCGGGGGACAACAACTTCATGCCGGTGATCGCCGACACCAAAGTGATGCCGCAGACGATCGAGCAGAGCTACGCGGTGCTGAAGGGAGCTTCATGGAGCTGAACGAGGGGATCTTCAAGGCCTACGACATCCGCGGCATCTACGGCGAGGAGATGGACGAGGGCACCGCCCACGACATCGGCCGCGCCTTCGTCCGCGTGCTGGCCGGGCTCCGCGACAAGCCCGCCGGCGAGCTGCGGGTCGGGCTCGGCCGCGACATGCGGCTGACCGCGCCGAAGATGGCGGCGGAGCTGCGCGACGGGATGATCTTCGAGGGCGCCACCGTGCTCGACGCGGGCATGGTCGCCACCGAGATGCTCTACCACCTGGTCGGCTCGCGGGAGCTCGACGGCGGCGCGATGGTGACCGCCTCGCACAACCCGAAGGCCTACACCGGGGTGAAGCTGGTCCGCGAGGGCGCGCTGCCGCTCTCCGGCGACGCCGGGATCGGCGAAGTCAAGGGCGCGATCGAAGCCGGGCTGGGCGAGGCGCCCGGCGGCGGGTCGTTGGAGGAGGTCGACATCTGGGAGGAATTCCGCGCCCACGCGCTCGGCTTCATCGACCCGGCGGCGGTGAAGCCGATGAAGGTGGTGGTCGACGGGGGCAACGGGATGGGCGGGCCGATGATCGGGCCGATCCTGGAGAAGCTTCCGCTGGAGCTGGAGGAGATGTACTTCGAGCCCGACGGCGAGTTCCCCGACCACGAGCCGAACCCGCTGCTGGAGGAGAACCGGCGGATGATCATGGAGCGGGTGCGCTCGACCGGCGCCGACCTCGGCATCGCCTGGGACGGCGACGCCGACCGCTGCTTCTTCATCGACGGCTCGGGCGAGTTCTGCGACGGCGACTTCGTCTGCGCCCTCTTGGCGCGCTCGATCCTGGCCAAGAACCCGGGCGCGACGATCCTCTACGACCCGCGCTCGAGCCGCGCCGTCCCCGACCTGGTCGCCGCCGAGGGCGGGCGCTCCGACCTCTCTCGCGTCGGCCACGCCTTCTTCAAGGCGCGGATGCGCGAGGAGGACGCGGCCTTCGGCGGCGAGGTCTCCGGGCACTACTACTTCCGCGACTTCTGGAACGCCGACTCGGGGACGATCCCGGCGCTCTTGATGCTGGAGCTGCTGTCGAAGGACGGGCGCACGATCGGCGAGCTGATGGAGGAGTTCCGCTCCCGGTACTTCATCTCCGGCGAGATCAACTCGGAGGTGGACGACCAGGCGGGCAAGCTGGACGAGATCCGGGAGCGCTACGCCGACGGCGAGATCGCCGAACTCGACGGCGTCTCGGTCGACTACCCAGAGTGGCACTTCAACGTGCGGCCCTCGAACACCGAGCCGCTGCTGCGGCTGAACCTCGAGTCGCTGGTCTCCCGTGAGGACATGGAGCGCCGCCGCGACGAGGTCCTGGGGCTGATCCGGGGGTGACCACCCCGGAGGAGGCGCTCGAGCAGGCCGCGCTGGCGGGCATCCACCGGCTGCCGGTGCCGACCCCGTTCGCGGTAGGCAAGGTCAACAGCTACCTGATCGAGGGCGAGCGGCTGACTCTGGTCGACACCGGGCCGAACTCGGGGCGCTCGCTCGACGTCCTCGGCGAACAGCTGGCCTCCCACGGGCACGCGCTCGAGGACGTCGACCTGGTGCTGATCACCCACAACCACGCCGACCACGTCGGGCTGACGGAGATCGTGGTCGAGCACTCCGGCGCCGAGGTGGCGGCGCTGGGGGCGGCGGCGCGACGGCTTGCCGATTTCAAGGCCGAAGCCGAGGCCGACGACCGGCTCGCGGTCGAGCTGATGCTGAGCAGCGGCATCCCGGAGGAGATCGCCTTGGCCCTGCAGTCGGTCTCCTCCACCTTCCGCGGCTGGGGCGGGCCGGTGAACGTGACGAGGGAGCTGGACGACGGCGAGCGGCTCGACCTCGGCGACCGCGTGCTCGAGGTCCTCTTCCGCCCCGGGCACAGCCCGATGGACACCGTCTTCTGGGACGCCGAGCGGGAGCTGGGCTTCGTCGGCGACCACCTCCTCCCCCACCTCTCCTCCAACCCGATCATCGCCCGGCCGCTCGACGGCTCGCCCGGCCGCACCCACTCGCTGGCGAATTACCTCGACTCGCTGGCGAAGACGCGCGAGCTGCCCGAGGGCGCCGTCCTCTTCCCCGGCCACGGCGAGCCGATCGACGACCACCGCAGCCTGATCGACACCCGCTTCGCCTCGACCGAGCGGCGCAAGGAGAAACTGCTGCGCCTGCTCGCCGACGGCCCGCGCTCGGGCTACGAGCTGGCCCAGTCGATGTGGGGCAACATCGCCGTCACCCAGGCCTTCCTCACCCTCTCCGAGGTGATCGGCCACATGGACCTGCTGGAGGCCGAAGGCCGCGTGCGCGAGATCGACGACGGCGGCGTGATCCGCTTCGAAGCGGTCGCGTAGGCTCTCGTCCAGATGGTCTCGTTCGGAGCTCGGCGCGCGGGGAAAGCCGCGAAGAAACGGATGTTGATCATCGTCAATCCGTACGCGACGACGGTGTCGGATCGGCTGCGGAACCTGGTCGTCTACGCGCTCCAGGGGCGCTTCGAGGTCGAGGCGGTCGCGACCGAGGCGCAGAACCACGCGACCGAGATCGGGCGCCAGGCGATCGACGGGGGCTACGACGTGGTCGTCGCCTTCGGCGGCGACGGGACCCTGAACGAGGTCGCCAACGGGCTCGCCGGGACCGACCTGCCGGTGGCGATGCTGCCGGGCGGCTCGACCAACGTGGTCTGCCGCACGCTCGGCATTCCCAACGACGTGGTCGACGCGACCGAGCACCTGCTCTCGCTGGCCGACGACTGGAAGCCGCGCAAGATCGACCTCGGCCGGGTCGACCAGCGCCGCTTCGTCTTCGCCTGCGGGGTCGGGATCGACGCCTCGGTGGTGCGGCGGGTCGACGAAAACCCGCGCCTCAAGGCGAAGGCCGGGCCGTACTACTACAGCTGGGCCGGAGTCTCGAGCTTCTTCCGCAAGTACCTGCTGCGAGCCGTGCGGGTGAAAGTCGAGGTCGGGACCGAGGAGGCGGTCGAGGGCATCACCGCGATCGCCCAGAACTCCGACCCGCTGACCTACTTCGGCAACCGGCCGATCCGCGTCTGCGAGGGAATCGACTTCGACGACGGCACGCTCTCCTTGGCGGTCCTGAAGCGGGCTGCGCAGCGCGACATGCCGACCCTGATCCCACGCCTGTTCAGCGAGACCCGGACCGCCGCCGGCCACAAGCAGGTCGCCCACTTCGACGACGTCACCAGCGCCACCGTCAGCTCGCTCTCGGTCGACAAGGAGGGCAGGCGGCTGGCCTTCCCGGTCCAGGTCGACGGCGACTACATCGGCGACCGCACCCGGGTTGAGTTCGGGGTCGACCCCGGCGCGCTGACGATCATCGCCTAGCCGCGCCATCAGAGCGGTCGCGCCGGGTTGCCGGCGACCACGGCGCCGGGCTCGACGTCGCGGGTGACCACGGCGCCGGCGCCGATCATCGCTCCGCGGCCGATCCGCACCCCGCCGAGGACCGTCGCGCCGGAACCGATCGAGACGCCGTCCTCGACGATCGTGGTCAGCAGCTCCCAGTCGTCCTCGGTCTGCAGCTCGCCGTCGGCGGCGGTCGCCCGCGGGAACTTGTCGTTGACGAAGGTGACGCTGTGGCCGACGAAGACCCCGTCACCGATCCGCACCCCGTCGCAGATGAAGCTGTGGCTCTGGATCTTGCAGGCGGCGCCGATCTCGGCCCCGCGCTGGATCTCGACGAAGGTGCCGATCTTCGAGTTGGCGCCGACCCGGCACCCGTAGAGGTTGCTGTACGAGAAGACGACCGCTCCGGGGCCGAACTCGACGTCGTCGATCAGGCGGTACGGGGCCTCGTTGGCGGGCGCGTCGCTGCTCACGGGGTATCAACGCA